>NZ_JAVSCF010000261.1:0-8819 GCF_031932565.1 Streptomyces sp. B1866 | reverse complement strand
CCGCCCCTGACCGGCCCGCCCCTGACCGGCCCGCCGCCGAGGCGCCCGCGCCCCCGCGCGCCGTCCCGCCACGGCCGAGAGGCGGCGCGTCGTGAGCCGGGCGGGCCGCCGCGGGCCGCGGGCCGAGCTGCTGGCCGGGTGGCTGTTCGCCGACCTGCTGATCGTGCTCGTCCTCGTCGTGCTCGGCGGCCAGCAGGCGCCCGTACGCCCGCAGACCCCGGCCGGCGCCGCCCGTTCGTCCGTACCGCCGTCCCCGGGCCCGTCCCGCACCGGCGCGGGCCCGCCCGGTCTCGACCGCACCCCGGTCGTCATCGAGGTGCTGGGCGACGCGGGCGACCAGCGGATCCTCGGCGCGGACCGGGCGGCGCGGGACCGCGCCCGCCGGTCGCTGGTGGCGGCGGTGCGCGCGGCCGTCGCCGCCCAGAAGCAGAAGGCGCGCGACCGGCACGAGGTGGTGCTCGCCGACCGCCGCGCCGCCGTCTGCTCGGTCTTCGGCACGTACCGCACCGGGTCCGGGGTGGGTTCCGAGCAGAGCAAGCGATACGCCGAGGCGGTGTCCCGCCTGATGCACGAGGCGGTGCCCGCCGTCTTCCCCGCCGATCCCGTCTTCTACGAGCAGTACCACGACCTGGGCGCGCCCGCCGGCCACCTGACGGTGAAGGTCTTCGTCTTCGCCGACCCCAGGTGACGTAGGGCCCGCCCGGCCCCCGCCCCCCTTCCGTACCCGCCGCGCACCGCCCGTCCGTCCCGGACGCCCGCCACCAGATTCGGAGTAGCACCGCATGACCGACCAGCCACCCTCCCCGCCGCCCACCGGCCCCCCGCCCGACGCGGACCCGGGCGCGGCGCCGGAGGACTCGCCGATGGAGGAGGCCGTCCGCTTCGCGGAGGAGTCCCTGGGGGTCCTCGACCTCCAGGCTCCCGAAGAGGGCGACGAGATCACCGCCCGGCTGATCGAGCAGGCCCGCCAGGAGGCGCTGGACCTGCGCCAGGTCGCCCAGGAGCCCGTCACCGTGGGCGTGGTGGGCGAGTTCAGCGCGGGCAAGTCGCTGCTGGTGGGCACGCTGCTGGGCCGGCCCGACCTGCTGCCCGTCGAGGTCCGGGCCACCACCGGCAACGTGACGGCCCTGCACCTGGCCCAGGGCCCGGCCGGCGAGCCGACCCGGCTGGAGCGGGACGCGGTCGTGGAGTTCCTGTCCCGGCGGCGGGCCCGCGAGTGCGTGCTGTTCATGCTCGGCGAGCTGGCGCACAAGGTCCGCCAGGACCTGCCGGGCGCGGACCTGTCGGCCCTGGAGGGGTACGACCCGGTGGCGGACGACTGGCGGGCGTTCGAGGCGTGGGCCCGTACGGCCCTGTGGGGCGCCGAGCCGGCCAACCCGCGGCACCGGCGGCTCGCCCACGAGATCCTGCTGTTCCGCGACGCCTACCTCGGCGGCCAGTCCGTGCTCGGCGACCGGGCCGCGATGCCCGCCGACCTGATCCGCGGCGCCCTGGACCTGGGCGACATCGCGGCCCCGCCGGAGGTCTTCCCGCAGCGGCGCTCGGTGCCCTTCGACGCCGACGCGGTCGGCGAGTCGCCGACCGCTCTCCAGGCGGCGTTCCCGCTGATCCGGCGCGTCACCTACCGGGTGTCGGTGGCGCCGGAGGCGTGGGACCTGGGCCGGCTGCGCGGCGAGCGGGACCTGGTCCTGCTGGACTTCCCCGGCCTGGGCAGCGAGGGGTCCGGCAGCCGCGACGCCTACCTCAGCCACAGCGAGCTGGGCGACGTGTCCACGATCCTGGTGGTGCTGCGCGCCAACCAGCCCAACACGGCCGTACCGCTGGAGTTCTACGGCATGCTCCAGCGGCACGGCCGCAGCCGCGCCGAGCTGGAGGACGCGGTGCTGGTGGCGGGCAACAAGTTCGACGCCGTGCCGGTGCCGCCGCTGCCCGCGCAGCCGCGGGTGTCCGCGCAGCACCTGCGCGCGGCCTCGCAGTACGTGGCCGGGTTCGACGTCACCGGCCGGGAGCTGGTCCAGGGCCGGCCCGACCGGGTGCTGCCGGTGTCCGCCGTCGCGGGCATCCACGCCTACGGCTACCGCTACGAGCAGGCCAGCCAGGAGTCCCGGCACGAGGTGGAGACCCTGCTGCGCGAGCACGCCGAGGCCCGGAAGCGGCGTTCGGCGGAGTACGCCGCGCCGTCCTGGGACGACTGGGCGCTGCGCATCGGCGACAGCTTCCCCACCGAGCCGTGGGCCGCCCGGCTGCGCGACTTCGAGGCCGACGGCGGCATCGACGCGCTGCGCCGCCTGGTGGAGGGCCACGTGCGGCGGCACGGCGTGCGGCTGAAGGCCGCGCGGGTGGCCAAGCGGCGCGGCACGCTGGCCGGGCTGCTGCGCAAGCTGGCCGCCCTGGTCCGCGCGACCGGCGGCGAGGACGGCAAGGCGCTGGGCGAGGCCGAGGTGCGGCTGCGGGAGCTGCGCAGCGTGCTGGGCCGCATCCAGTCCGACCTCGACCAGCTGCGCGACCCCACCGTGCTCACCTACGGGTCGGGCGTGTCGCTGCTGGACGCCCTGCGCCGCAAGGCGATCACCGAGGTCTTCGGCTGGCCGGAGTGGCACAACCTGGTCAACCACGTCGAGGGCGGCCTGGTCGCCGTCGGCGGCGCCGCCGCCTCCGAGGACGGCGGCAGGCGGCGCGGCCGGCTCAGCAGCGGCGCCCGGAAGCTCGCCGGAGGGGCCGACGACGTCTACAGCACGCGCACCTTCCGCAAGCGGTTCGACGAGACCGTCGGCCGGCTGGCGGCCGAGACGTTCGAGCACGTCGCCCAGTGGGCCGAGCAGTTCACCGAGGGCTGGCGGGAGCGGCTGGCCGACCTCGACGCCTGGTGGCGGGACGACCGCACGCAGGCCCTGCTCGCCGGCCCGTTCGCCGAGCTGGACGCCGACGACCTCGGCGAGCAGCGCAAGGAGATCATCGGCCTGCTGACCGACGTCGGCTGGATACCGGAGGAGCTGGACGCGGCCGTGCTGGGCCCCGCCAAGGAGGCCGGGGGCGGCACCTGGCGCGACGGCCGCTTCCCGCAGCGCGAGGGCCACGACCTGCCGTGGAACGTCTCGGTCGCCGGACGCCTGGAAGCCCATCAGAAAGCCATGGAGCTGCACCAGATGCGCGCCTTCCGGATGCGCCGGGAGATCGCCGAGGCCGCCGCCGAGGTCTGCGCCGAGCTGGCCCTGGACCTGCTGGAGCAGTCCCGGGAGTTCCTGGCCGGCGAGTTCCGCAGCGCCCAGGGCCTGATCCCGGTGGGCGCGCAGCTGCGCCGCCGTGGCCCCGGGCGGCCCGCGGGCCGCGGCGGCCCGGGCCCGGCTGAGCGGGACGCGGAGGAACCGCCGGAGCGGGGCGTGTCGCCGCTCCTGGACCACCTGGCGACGTGGGGGATCGACGCATGAAAGACCTGTCACTGGAGTTCGACGCCGGCCCGCACTCCGCGATCCGCCGGTACGGCCCCCGGGTGTTCGAGATCGGCCCAGACCCGGAGACCGGCCAGTACGGCCTGCCGCGCCTGGTGCTGGTGTCCGGCGACGGCGCCGCCTGGAGCTCGGTGCACGAGCTGCGCATTATCGAGATCCGCGACGCCCCGCCCGAGCTGAAGCACTGGCTGATGACCCGGTGGACGTACCCGGAGGTGCCCGGGCAGCGGATCCTGGGCCGCCGGGTGCTGGAGCCGCCGGTGTCCGTGCCCGCCCAGCTGCTGCCGCCCGCGCCCGACGAGACCGGCGGCCGGCTGTCCTGCGACGTCATCTGGGGGGTGGCCTTCAGCTCCGGCGCGGCTGCCGAGGCCGCCGTGCAGCGGGTGCCGTTCACCGTGACCGTCGAGTTCCTGCTCGCCCCGCCCGGCGGCGCGCCCGAGGAGCCCGAGGAGGAGCTGTACGGGCTGCGCCGCCGCACCATCCCCGACCGGGACCGGGTCTTCCCCGGCTTCGCCGCCGTCGACTTCGGCACCACCGCGTGCACCGTCACCCTCTACGACCCGCGCCAGGACGACAAGCTGCCCATCGACCCCGAGCAGGAGCTGCTGTTGCGCTCCCTGCTGGCCGACCTGCTGGACGACGCCGCAGCCGACCTGCCCGCCCACGTCGCCAAGGACTGGCGGACGCTGCTGGACGGGCTGCCCGACCAGGTCGCCGCCCTGGCCGGCGACGAGCGGATCGAGAGCGTGGGCCGGCTCGCCGCCCGGCTGCGCGGCGGCCGGCCGCTGCCCGCCGGCCTGCTGGACCGGGTCTGCCTCGAACTGGACAAGGGCCTGGTCTCCTCACCCGAGAAGGACCTCGCGCACTGGCTGGGCCTGCGCCTGCACGACGTGTACGACCAGGCGCTGGACGTGCCGCCGCTGGCCCGGGTGCGGCTGCGGCAGGTGGTCTTCCCCGAGGAGGCCGCCCAGGACAACGAGACCGCGGCCGCGACCTTCGTCAACAGCGGCATGGAGCTGGCCGCCGCGGACCCGCCGTCCTTCACCATCGGGCACGACCTGAGCCTGGGCCGCGGCGTGTGCCCCGACCTCAAGCGCTACCTCGGCGAGACCGCCCAGGTCGAGGTGCCGGGCCTGCCGCCGGACCACTCGCTGACCACCGACTACCTCTACACCCACGTCTACCACGAACTCCTGCGCTGGACCGAGAAGTCCGCGGCCGGCGACCGCGACCCCGAGCCCCGCCCGATCACCCGCCTCGCCGTCACCTACCCCACCACCACGCCGCCCGACGCGCGCGCCGCGCTGCGCCGGCTGCTCGCCGAGTCGCTGGACGCCACCGACGTGTGCGTCGACTACGACGAGGGCGTGGCCGCCGGCCTGTTCTTCATCCTCCGCGACCTGGGCATGGACTACGGCAACGGCGCCGAGGCGCTGCGCGCCCGCTCGCACCCGGTGCCGGGCGCCGAGCGGCCCACCTGGGAGCAGAGCTGCCTGGTGGTCGACATCGGCGGCGGCACCACCGACATCGCCCTGCTGCGCCTGACCCTGTCCGCCCGCGACCCCGAGCCGGACGCCGCCGGCCCGGTTCCGGACACCGCGCGCGGCATCCACTACGACCTCAGCCCCGAGGTCGTCGGCTCCAGCGGGCACACCCAGCTCGGCGGCAACTTCCTCACCCTGCGCGTCTTCTACTGGCTCAAGGCCCGCATCGCCGACGCCCTGCTGCGCGGCGAGGAGCACACCGCGGAGCGCGACGCGCTGGCCGAGGCGTACCTGCCCGCCACGCTCCGCGCGCCGAACGGCGACCCGCTGTCCCTCACCGACGCGGTGCTGGGCCACGGCCTGGAGGAGGACGTGGTCCCCGCCGACGTCAAGCACGTGCTGGACGCCCTGCTGCCCACGCAGTGGCCGCAGGACGCCGTGGACGACGCCGCGCGCAGCGCCTTCCGCATGCTGTTCGCCTGGGCCGAGGACGCCAAGCGGATCCTGGGCCGGGCCGGCGGCGCCCCCGGGCCCGAAGGCGGCGGCGCGGTCTCGTACGGCGTCGACCACGGCCACCTCGCCGAGATCTACCGCCAGGCCTTCGAACTGGCCGGCCGGAAGGCCCCGTACGGCGCCGCCCTGCTGCCCGTGGACGGCATCCGCCTGGAGCCGTCCGAGTTCCGCAGGCTGCTGCGCCCCGCCGTCCACCGGATCGCGTCGATCGCCGCCGACCTGGTCGCCGACAACGTCGACCGGCTGCCCGCCCGGCGTCTCGACCGGGTCATGCTCTCCGGGCGCAGCACGCTGATGCCGCTGGTCAAGGAGGGCATCGTGGAGTGGTTCACCGGCGGCGTGTCCAACTCGGCCGCCCTGCCGTGGAACGCCGCCGCCATCTCCCTGGAGGCCCGGTACGCCAAGCAGGCCGCCTCCATCGGCGCCGCCTGGGCGTACGCGACGAAGACCACCGAGTGGGGCGCCGCCCAGCCGCACGCCGCCGACGAGGGCGGCGGCGTGCTCACCGCCGAGCAGCGCGGCCTCACCGAGATCTCCCTCACCACCGAGAACCTGTTCCTCGGCATGCCCTGCAACATGGAGCTGCTGGGCGCGGGCACCTTCGCCGCCTCCCTGTTCAGGACCGGCGAGCCGTTCGAGGAGCTGGACGAGACCGGCCGCCTCGGCCTGTACAGCAAGCCCTTCTCCCTGCCGCACAAGATCTTCCTACAGCGCGTCACCAGCCACTCCAGCTCCATCACCTGGGGCAGCCTGGACGTGGCCGAGCACGCGGGCCGGGAGAAGTTCCGGCCCGCCGAGTCCCTGTGGTGGGGCGCGGGCGGCCGGCCGGGCCCGCGCGTGCAGGCCCGCATCGAGGTCGACCACCAGCTCACCCCCGCCGTGCACATCTGCCTGGGCCGGGAGCACTTCCTGGTGCGCGGCGAGGCGGTCGACCTGGCCCCGCTGCTCGCCGGGCACGGCACGGCGTACGGGGGCGGGCGGTTCGACGTCCTGCCGTGGGCCGTGCACGTGGTGACCGACGAGACCGAGCAGACCACCCGTGAGGTCTTCCCCGCCGGCCCGCTCGGCGGCACCGAGCCCCGCCAAATGCACGAGAGCCCCGACCCGCAGACCCCGGCCGTGCCGGGCGCGGTGGCCAGCCTGCCGCCGCCGCTGGTCGAGGACGAGTACCCGGTCTACCGCTTCGTCGCCGTCGGACCCGACGGCACCCGCACGGCCCTCGGCGAGCTGCGCGCCCCGGGCGAGGGCGGCGCCCGTGCCGCGTACCAGGCGTCCCTCACGGCGACCGGCGTGCTGCGGGTGCACCGGGGCAGGGTCCCCTTCCTGCCCGCGAAGGACCTGCGCGAGGTGCAGGAGCGGCCGGGCGCGGTGCGACGGCTGGCGATGACCCGCAGCGAGTCCTCGGTGAACGAGATGTGGAACCCCTACTCCGGAAGGCACTGATGACCAGCAATCCGAGCCCGGCCGCCGGGCCGCCGGCTCCCTCCGACGGATTCGCCGGGCCGGACGGGCCTGACGGGTCCGCCGGGCCTGACGGGTCCGCCGGACCTGACGAGTCCGGTGGGTCCGGCGGGCTTGAGGGGCTTGAGGGGCTGGCGGCCCTGTGGGCGCCGGGCGTGTTCGAGGCGCTGCTCGACGGCGCCGCCCAGGACCGTACCTCCGCGGCCTGCCGGGAGGTACGGACCCGCCTGGGCCGGGTGGCCGGGGAGCTGGCGGACATCGCGGTGGACCCGGCGTACGAGGACGACCCGGCCCGCGCGGACATCGCCCGCCTGGCGGCCGCCCTGGTGATACGGCTGGCGGACCACCGCCCGGAGCCCCGGCCCGCGACCGCGCGGCCGCCCGCGCCGGACGGGCTCGCGGACGCGCTCCCGGAGCCGGTCCCGGACCGGAAGACGAACCGGGGGACGGACCGGGGGACGGACCGGGGGGCCGACCCGGCGGCGGGCGGTACGGACGCGGCGGCGCAGGGCGGCGTGGAGGACACCGCGGCGCGGAAAACGCCGCCCGCGCGTGGGGACGACTCACCCGCGCGCGGGGACGACCGGGCCCCGGGCGAGGAGACCCCGGACCCGGGGGAGAAGACCCTGGGGGCGGGCGAGGAGGACGCGGACCGGCAGGACCCGGGCCCGGCCGCCGCTCCCGCCCCCACAGACGCGGACCGCCGACCGGCCGCGTCGTCCGCCGTCCACCGCTGGCAGACCGACCCGCCTCCGCCTCCGCCCCTGTTCCCGCCTCCGCCGCCCGGGCCCGTCGGCCTCGCCGCGCTGCACGCCGATCTGGCCCGGGTGTGGACCGAACGCCTCCGCTGGCACGACCACCTCACCGGCGACACCGTCCTCGCCGACTGGATCGACCGCTGCCGCGACGCGCCCCCGGCGGAGGGCGCCGCCGAGCTGTGGGACGCCCTGCACCTGGCGCTGCTGCGGCTGCCTCCGGAGGAGCAGGAGCTGCGCGCCGACCTCGCCAAGGCGGCCGGTACGACCGTCGCCGAGGGCTGGACCGTCCCGCCGTTCCCCGGCCGCCCGCACCCGGAGGACGACGACGCGGCGCCCGGCCGGGGCCTGGCGCTGGCCGACTACCCGTCGTACGCGGACGAGCAGCCCGACCTGCACCCGGAGTTCCCCGGTGAACTGGCCGCCGGGCCGGGGAGCCTGGAGCCGCTGCTGGTCTCGCTCGCCAACGACCTGCACCACCTGGTCAGGCTCGACCGCAGCCTGCACTACTTCTGGAAGAAGGCGGCGGACACCCCGGCCGTCCCCCAGCGGTTCCACCGCGAGGAGGGCGGCACGGCGAACGTCCGGCGGTACCTGACCGCCCTGCGCTGGCAGGCCGCGGAGGTCTCCCGGCTGCCCGGGGACGACTGGGGGGCGGACGAGGCCAGAACGCTCATCGAGTTCGACGCCGGGCTCGGCAGCCCGCTGCACCTCGTGCCCGCCGCCGCGGACAGCTGGTGGGGGCGGCGGCGGCAGGCCCTGACCGCGTTCACCTGGAGCCGCCTGGACGAACACGGGTTCCAGTGCGCCGACCGCCAGATCGGCATGGCGTCGTCGCCCAACCGGGACGCCGAGATCCCCATCCCGCTCACGGTCGCGGGCGGCCGCCGAAGCACCGAGCAGGGCACCATCCTGTGGGTGGCCCGGCACCGCCTGCTGCTGAAGAACCCCCGCCACAGCGCGCCGAGCGTCGTCGCCACGGCCCGGATCGTCAAGGGGGGCCCGCGGTGAGCACGGCACCGGACGCCGGGCGGCCCGCGCCGGAGGCCGCGCGGGCCGCGCAGGGTGCCCGTGCCGGGTCGGCCGCGCAGGGTGCCGGGTACGGGCCGGACGCGCCCGACGGGCGGGGCGTCGCCTCGCGGGCGGCGCAGGCCGGG
>NZ_JAVSCF010000260.1:0-8905 GCF_031932565.1 Streptomyces sp. B1866 | reverse complement strand
ACCCGGCGGCCGTGGCGGCCCCGGCGACGGCGGCCTTCCGGCGGCCGTGGCCGTCCCGCGCCTACTCGCCGACGCCCGCCAGCTCGCGCAGGCGGCGGGCCTGGGCGGCGCGCTCGGCGGCGCGCTGCTCCTCGTAGGTGCGCTCCACCGCGCCGCGCAGCAGCGCCTTGGTCTCGATCAGGGCGCCCCGCGGCGCGGCGAGCAGCGCCGCGGTCAGGTCCGCGGTGGCGGCGTCCAGTTCGTCGCCGGGCACGACGATGTTGGCCAGGCCGATCCGCTCCGCCTCGTCGGCGTGCACGAACCGCCCGGTGGCGCAGATCTCCAGCGCGCGCGCATAGCCCACCAGGGAGACCAGGGGGCGGGTGCCGGTGAGGTCGGGCACCAGGCCGAGGCTGGTCTCGCGCATCGCGAACTGCGCGTCCTGCGCGCACACGCGCAGGTCGCAGGCGAGGGCGAGCTGGAAACCGGCGCCTATGGCGTGGCCCTGCACGGCGGCCACGGACACGATGTCG
Source organism: Streptomyces sp. B1866 (assembly GCF_031932565.1). Taxonomy (NCBI): domain Bacteria; kingdom Bacillati; phylum Actinomycetota; class Actinomycetes; order Kitasatosporales; family Streptomycetaceae; genus Streptomyces; species Streptomyces sp. B1866. Next base: position 8,393 of record NZ_JAVSCF010000260.1, on the reverse strand, counting down.
TTGCGCCGCCACCAGGTGAACGCCTCCTGGTATCCGGCGATCGCCGCGTCCAGCTCGGCGTCGGGACGGCGGGCCAGCTCCTGGAAGTCCAGCTCGCCCTCGATGCCCTCCACGGTGAACGCCTGGCGGTCCAGGCCCGCGGAGAAGGACCTGCCCTCGGCGCGCAGCACGACGACGCGCACGCTGCCCGGCAGCAGCCGGCCGGCCTCGGTCAGGGCCCGCCAGGTCGCGGGCGTCTGGGCGTTGCGCCGGGCGGGATTGGTCAGCGTCACCGTGGCGACCTCGTCCTTGACTCCGAGGTGCACGCCGTCCTTGTCGAGCAGGGTCACGAGAAGCCTCCGGTCGGCCGCGGTCGGGACAATGACATACCAACCGCACAGTAACCACCCGGCCGATCAGCCGGGTGGCACCGTCCGTGCCCAGGGATGACGGCGGTGCGCGGTGTCTAGGCCGAGGCGGCCTTCTTGCCGCGCGTGGCGCCGCCGCGACCACGCAGGGTCACTCCGGACTCGCTCAGCATCCGGTGGACGAAGCCGTAGGAGCGGCCTGTCTCCTCGGCCAGCGCCCGGATGCTCGCACCGGAGTCGTACTTCTTCTTCAGGTCTGCCGCGAGCTTTTCGCGCGCGGCGCCGGTCACCCGGCTGCCCTTCTTCAGAGTCTCGGCCACCCGTGCCTCCTCATGGGAAGTGCGCTCTGGACTCTCATGATCACCCCTTGGCGGCTTCCTGGCCACCCATTCAGCAAGGTCCGCGAGAGGAGGATTCCGGGGAATTGCGGACTTGCGCGCCCTCCGCCCCGGGACGCGCGGCTCGCCCCGGGCCGCCCGGGCCCGGTGCCGGGGGCGAACGGGCAGGTCAGAGCGGGCAGACGGGCAGGGCGTCGGCGGAGCGCCGCACGGCGGCACGCGGCACGCGCGAGGCGCTTGCGGCGCGCCGGGGGTACGAGCCGTTCTCACTCAGATGATGGATCAAGGCTCGGCCGAATGATCTACAGGAAGATCGGCAGGGGCGCGGGCCGGAGCCCCGGGCCCGCCGGGCGCCGCTCCGCGGCCCTCCGCACGCCGGCCGGCTCCGGGCGGGGCGGCCCGGGCGGTCTGCCCGGCTTCCGGCCCGGCAGCGACCGCGTCGGGGCCGGAAGGTCAGGCCAGGGCGACGAGGTCGGCGTACTGCTCGTTCCACAGGTCCTCCACGCCGTCCGGCAGGAGGATGATCCGCTCGGGCTGGAGGGCGTCGACCGCTCCCTCGTCGTGGGTCACCAGCACCACCGCGCCGGTGAAGGTGCGCAGCGCGCCCAGGATCTCCTGGCGGCTGGCCGGGTCGAGGTTGTTGGTCGGCTCGTCCAGCAGCAGGACGTTGGCGGAGGACACCACGAGGGTGGCCAGCGCCAGGCGGGTCTTCTCGCCGCCGGAGAGCACCCCGGCCGGCTTGTCCACGTCGTCGCCGCTGAACAGGAACGAGCCGAGGGTCTTGCGGATCTCGACCAGGTCCAGGTCGGGGGCAGCGGAGCGCATGTTCTCCAGGACCGTGCGGCCGGGGTCCAGCGTCTCGTGCTCCTGCGCGTAGTAGCCGAGCTTGAGCCCGTGGCCGCGGGCGACGGAGCCGGTGTCGGGCTGCTCGACCCCGGCCAGCAGCCGCAGCAGGGTCGTCTTGCCCGCGCCGTTGAGCCCCAGGATCACCACGCGCGAGCCGCGGTCCACGGCGAGGTTCACGTCAGTGAAGATCTCCAGGGAGCCGTACGCCTTGGACAGGCCCTCGGCGGACAGGGGCGTCTTGCCGCACGGCGCCGGGTCGGGGAAGCGCAGCTTGGCGACCTTGTCGGCCTGGCGGACGTCCTCCAGGCCGGACAGCAGCCGCTCGGCGCGGCGGGCCATGTTCTGCGCGGCCACGGTCTTGGTGGCCTTGGCGCGCATCTTGTCGGCCTGGGCGTTGAGCGCGGCGGCCTTCTTCTCGGCGTTGGCCCGCTCGCGCCTGCGGCGCTTCTCGTCGGCCTCGCGCTGGGCCTGGTAGAGCTTCCAGCCGGTGTTGTAGACGTCGATGACCGAGCGGTTGGCGTCCAGGTGGAAGACCTTGTTGACGACGGTCTCCACCAGGCCGACGTCGTGGGAGATGACGACGAAGCCGCCGCGGAAGGACTTCAGGTAGTCGCGCAGCCACACGATCGAGTCGGCGTCGAGGTGGTTGGTCGGCTCGTCCAGCAGCAGGATGTCGGAGTCCGAGAAGAGGATGCGCGCCAGCTCCACGCGGCGCCGCTGGCCGCCGGAGAGCGTGTGCAGCGGCTGCGCCAGGACCCGGTCGGGCAGGCCGAGGCTGGCGGCGATGGTCGCGGCCTCGGCCTCGGCCGCGTAGCCGCCCTTGGTCAGGAACTCCGTCTCCAGCCGCTCGTACTTCTTCATCGCGCGCTCGCGCGTGGCGCCCTTGCCGTTGGCCATCCGGTCCTCGTTCTCCCGCATCTTGCGCAGCACGGAGTCGAGGTCGCGGGCGGAGAGCACCCGGTCGCGGGCGAGGACGTCGAGGTCGCCGGTGCGCGGGTCCTGCGGCAGGTAGCCGACCTCCCCCGAGCGGGTGATGGTGCCGGCCGCGGGCAGGGCCTCGCCCGCGAGGCACTTGGTGAGGGTGGTCTTGCCCGCGCCGTTGCGGCCGACGAGTCCGATGCGGTCGCCCTTGGCGACGCGGAAGGACGCGGACTCGATGAGGACGCGCGCGCCGGCACGCAGCTCGACGCCGGTTGCGGTGATCACGGGGAATTGCTCCTGGGCAGGTTGGACGGCGGGGAGACGGGCGGGGTGGCGCGGGCGCCGTCTAACGCACGAGGAGAATCGCCATGCCGCTCAGTCTAACCGCTGGGGCAGCGCGCTCTCCCCGGGATTTTCCCGGGCCCGCGGCCCCGCGCGGGCGGGCGGTTACGGGCCCGGCGGAGCCGGCGCGAGGACGCCCGGCGCACCCCGCGCCCGCCGTCCGGGGCGCGGCGGCCGGGCGGCTCGCTCCCGGCGTCAGGCGCCGCCCACGTGGAGCTGGAAGGCGGCCCGGCGCACCGCCTTGGCCAGCGCCGGGTCGGGGTGCGCGGCGGCCAGGGCGACGAGGACCTGCACGGTGCGGGGGTGGCCCGCGGCGCGCACCTCGGCCAGCAGCGCGGGCACGGTGGTGCGCACGGCGGACTCCAGGTGCCGCACCAGCAGCGGGCTCTCGCCGTGGTCGGCGATGGCCGCCGCCGTGTCCACCCACAGCCAGGCGGCCTCCTCGCGGGTGAGCGCGTCGACGGCGTCCTCGGGGTCGGCGCCCTCGTGCTCGGCGAGCCACAGCAGCGCGTACGGGCGCAGGCACGGGTCGTCCAGGACGGCGCGTACGGCGTGCTCGGCCGGGCCGCCGACCACGCGCAGCGCCTCGAAGGCCAGGCCGCGCAGCAGCGGGTCGTCGCCGCGGGCCGCGTCCAGCAGCTCGGTGACGGCGGTGACGGCGGGCCGGGCGGCGAGCCAGGCGCGGTACTCGTCGCGGGCGGGCCCCGGGGTGAGGTTGGCGCAGCCGCGCAGCATGTCGGCGGCGGGCTGCTCGATGTTCCCGGCCGGGCTCTGGGCGGCGACGCAGATCTGCTCCAGCTTCACCCACACCGCCCAGTTGCCGAGCGGGGTGAGCACGGCCTCGCGGCGGTCGGCGGCGGGGGGCCCGTCAGGGGCGCGGGCGGCGGCCTGCGGGCCGCCGGAGGTGCCGCCGGAGGTGCCGCTGGACGGGCCGCCGAGGACGACGAGGGCGCCGACGGACGCCAGCGCGCCCAGGGCCCAGTCGAGCAGGGTCTCCAGGGAGCTGTCGCCGGCGGTTCCGGGGTCGGCGGGCGCCGCGTCCCGGCCGCCCGGGACGGGCAGCGCTGCGGCGGCGAGCGGCCCCGGCCCCTGGGCGGGGAGGCCGTCCGCCCCGGGTCTGCGGGGCGGGTCGGCGGCCGGGTCCGGGGCGGGGCTGCGGAGGGGGTCCGGGGCCGGGCCGGCCGCGGGGGCGGCGCCGTTCGGCGCGGGGACCACCCCGTACGGCACCTCGCAGCGCTCGGTGCGCAGCTCCGCGACGCGCTGGCGGAGCATGTCCAGCAGCGCGCTGACCCGCACCGGTCCGGCCGAGAGCTGGAGGAAGGACAGCAGCTGCGGCACGGCCTCGACCACTTCGGCGACGGCGGCGGGCTCGGTCGCCGCGGGCGCCGGGCGGGCCAGCGACCAGGCGTCGAACAGCGCCACCCACCCGCGCAGCACCGCCGCGTCGTCGCGCTCCCAGGCCCGCAGCCGCCAGCCGGGGCGCGCGGTGTCGCCGTGCAACTCCACCAGGCCCACGAAGCGCGCCCGGTCCCAGTCGGCGCGGACCCGCTGCGGGGCCAGCCGGAGCGCCTCGGTCGCCCGCCGCACCGCGTCGTCGCCGAGCGCGCCCGTCCCGCCGCCGCCCGTACCGCCGTGCTCGTCGGCGGCCCAGCGGGCGACCCGTACGGCGCCCGCGAGACCCGCGCGCGCCGTGCGGGCCAGCTCCGCGAGCGGCGGGGTGCCCTCGGGCGGGCGGGGCGCCGGGCGGGACCGGCGCGACGTGCCCTGGCGGGCGGCAGCCACCGGACGGGGACGGACAAGGCGGAGTCGGGAGTCGCGCGGGGTACGGGACGTCACACGATCAGTGTTGCCGGTGGCGGCCCGAAAGCCCAATCGGAACCCGACCACGGGTTCCCTTGACGCGCGCCCGCGTGCCGCTCGAACGGCGCTCGACGGCTACATGAGCGGTGTGAGGAAGCGCCGCAGCGCCTCCTCGTAGCCCTCCGGGTCGGCGTTCCACATCGCGGCGTGCTGGGCCTGGCGGACGGTGTGCAGCGCGACCGTGCGGGGCCGCCGCGCGGCGTACGCGCGGGAGGCGTCCCAGGGCGCGAGGGTGTCGTCCGGACCGTGCACGATCAGGGTCGGCAGGTCGGGGCCGCCGGCCGCGGCCACCGCGTCCAGGCCCCCGGCGCCGAGCCCGGTGCGGCCCTCGGCGGCCCGTACGGCGAGCGGCAGCAGGGCGGCGGGCGTGCCGTGCGCGGTGGCCAGCGCGCGCAGCGTGGCCCGCCAGTCGAGCACCGGGGAGTCCAGCACGACGCCGCTGACCCGGTCGCGCAGCCGGGACTCGGCGGCGGCCCGCAGCACCATGGCGGCGCCGGTGGACCAGCCGTGGAGGACGACGTCCCGCGCGCCGTACCGCAGCGCGTAGCGGATGGCGGACTCCACGTCCCGCCACTCGCCGCTCCCCAGGTGGCCGACGCCGCCCGCGGGGTGCGGGGCGCCCAGGTCGCCGCGGTAGGCGAGGTCGAGCACGGGGAACCGGTGCCGGCGCAGGAACGGCATGAGGACCATGGGGTGCTCGCGGGTGGCGCCCAGGCCGTGCACGGTGATCACCCAGGTGGCGCGGTCCCCGGGCAGGAACCAGGCGGGCAGCGGGCCGAGTTCGCCGGGGATGTCCACGTCGGCGTGGTCCAGGCCGAGGGCGTCGCGCGGGTTGCCCAGGTGGACCTGCGGCGTGAGCCACACGGACGTGCCCGGGCGCAGCGCGCCGTGCGTGACGCGCTCCAGGCGCCGCACCACGCAGTCGGCGGGCCGGGGCACGCCCTCGGCCACCGGGCCGACGACGGCGTGCCGGCCGGGCGCGACGAGCCCGTACGTGCCGGGGCGCTGCGAGGCGAGGGTGCGGGTGAGGGTGACGTGGCCGTCCCGGGCGGCGTGCACGGTGAGCCGGGGGCAGTCGGGGGCGGGGCGGCCCGGGTGCGGGCGCAGGGCGACGCCGCTCGCGCGCCGCCCGGCCGCGACCACGGCCGCGCCGGCGGTCAGGGCGGTGGTGGCGGCCGCGGCCGCCGTGGTACGCAAGCGCATTCCTCCTAGTATGAGGCGAGTTGGGGCCTTCGACCAGTGGACGGGACGGCCGGCGCGACGCGGGAGGCGTCCCGTCCGCGTGAGACGCCTCGCCCGGGTGCGGCCCCTCGCACGCCGAGGGGGCCGCACCGCGCCCACCGCCGGGCGGCCCCGGGGCCGCCCGGCCCGCTGCCCCGCTCCGACGGCGCCGGTACGGGGTCGTCGCGCGCGGCGGAGGGTCCGTACGCGGCCACCGGTACCCGTACCCGCGCGGACCACACCCCGAGCGGGCCCCCGCGCGGGCTGCGGTGTACCGGGCGGGCCGGTGGCGGCACGCCGCCCGCGCGGGAGGGCGTCGCCCGCGGGGAGCGTCCCGTCGCCCGCGGTCACGCCTCCCGCGCGGGCGCGTCGGCGGCCCGCGCGGGAGCCGCCGTCAGCGGGTCTGGCCGTAGCCGCGCAGCTTGTCCGCGGCCTGCCGCAGGTCGTCCGGCGACAGCAGGGCGGGGGCGCGGCCGGGCACGGCGGAGGCGGTGAGCCAGACCCGGCACATCCACTCCAGCTGGGCGGTCCGGTCGTACGCCTGGTCGAGGGTCGAGCCGTATACGACCGTGCCGTGGTTGCGCAGCAGGCAGCCGGTGCGGTCGCGCAGCGCGCGCAGCATGCGGGCGGCCAGGTCCTCGGTGCCGTACAGGGCGTAGCCGGCGACGCGGACGGGCCCGCCGAGGGCTCCGGCCATGTAGTGCACGGCCGGGAGTTCGTCGACGAGCGTGGAGACCGCCGTGGCGTGCACGGCGTGGGTGTGGACCACGGCGGCGGCGCCGGTCTCCCGGTAGACGGCCAGGTGGAGGGGCAGTTCGCTGGTGGGCGTGAGGGCGCCGATCACCTGGCGCCCGTTCAGGTCGACGCCGACCGCGTCCCGCGGGCCGAGCCGGTCGTATGGCACGCCGCTGGGCGTCACCAGGACGACGTCCCCGACCCGGGCCGAGACGTTGCCCGAGGTTCCGACGACGAGGCCGTCGGCGACGGACCTGCGGGCCGTGGCGAGCACGTCCGCCCACGCGCGCCGCAGCCGCCGCGGCAGGCGTGCGCGAAACGGCCGGCCGGCCCTCCGTGGGCCGCGCGCGCCCCGCGGGTTCCGGGTGTCGGTCACGCTCTCACCTCCGGTGCCGATGGTGCCAGGCGCCACCCCGCGCACCCCGGGGGCACGTGGAGCGCCCGCCGGCGCGCGCCGGACGCGCCCTCCCCTGCCCCATCCGCCGCCCCGCGTCACCCCAATGCCCCGTTCAATTCACCTTCCGTTCATCGCATGTCCTTACGGTCGCGGTGCCCCTGCATGTATCTCCGAGCCGATTGCCGGGTGGATGGAACACATCACACTGCTCGTTGCAGTCGTCGTCGCGACGGCTCTGGTCTTCGACTTCACCAACGGCTTCCACGACACCGCCAACGCCATGGCGACCACCATCTCCACGGGCGCGCTCGGCCCCCGGGCGGCGGTGGCCATGTCGGCGGTCCTCAACCTGGTCGGCGCCTTCCTGTCGGTGGAGGTCGCCAGAACCATCTCCGGAGGGATCATCGACGAGAGCTCCGGCGTGCACGCCGAAGTGATCTTCGCGGGTCTCGTCGGGGCGATCGTCTGGAACCTGCTCACCTGGCTGGCCGGGCTGCCCTCCAGCTCCTCGCACGCCCTCTTCGGCGGCCTCATCGGCGCCACCCTGGTCTCCGTCGGCGCGAGCGGGGTCAACGGCGACAAGATCCTCATGAAGGTGCTCATCCCGGCCGTGGCCGCGCCGTTCGTGGCGGGCATCGCCGCCATGGCCGCGACCCGGCTGACCTACCGGCTCGCGCGCGGCCGGGCCCCGGAGGACACCGCGCGGGGCTACCGCGCGGGACAGGTCGCCTCGGCCGCCCTGGTCTCGCTCGCCCACGGCACCAACGACGCGCAGAAGACCATGGGCGTGATCACCCTGGCGCTGGTCACCTGCGGCGCGGTCGCGCCCGGCGCCGACCCGCCGCTGTGGGTCATCGTCTCCTCCGGCCTGGCCATCGCCCTCGGCACGTACCTGGGCGGCTGGCGCATCATCCGCACCCTGGGCAGCGGCATCACCGATATCCAGCCGCCGCAGGGGTTCGCCGCGCAGACCGGCGCCGCCACGGTCATCCTGGCCTCCTCGCACATCGGTTTCGCGCTGTCCACCACGCAGGTGTGCTCCGGCGCCGTGATGGGCGCGGGCCTGGGCCGCAAGGGCGGCGCGGTGCGCTGGTCGACGGCCGGCCGCATGGTCNCGCGGGCCTGGGCCGCAAGGGCGGCGCGGTGCGCTGGTCGACGGCCGGCCGCATGGTCGTGGCCTGGGGCCTGACCCTGCCCGCGGCGGGCCTGGTCGCGGGCGGCGCCGCGCTGCTGGCCGACCGGGGCGACTGGGGCGTGGCGCTCGTCGCCGCGCTGGCGGCCGCCTCCGGTGCCGCCATCTGGGCGGCCTCGCGCCGCAGGCCGGTCGACCACAGGAACGTCAACGAGCCGGCGCCCGCGCCGCTCGGCGCGGACGCCCCGGCCGGG
>NZ_JAVSCF010000259.1:0-8907 GCF_031932565.1 Streptomyces sp. B1866 | reverse complement strand
CGCCGCCCAGGCGTGGTCGAAGGCGCGCAGGAAGGCGTGCACCGGCTCGCCGGGGACGTTGCGGTGTATCAGGGCCTTCGGCAGGCGCTCGGCCAGGTCCGAGGGGCGGTCCAGGGACGCCAGGCGGGCGGCGAAGGTGACCGTGCGGGGGCCGTGCGGGCCCAGCGCGACCCATACGTGCCGCCGCCCGGCTGCTCAGGGGCGGGGCTGACGTGTGAGGGCCTGGAGTGTCGGCGTGTCCGACTACTCTTGTGGCCATGTCCAACACACTCCGTGTCCGATTTGCTCCGTCGCCTACGGGCATGTTCCACGTCGGTGGTGCTCGTTCCGCGCTGTTCAACTGGGCTCTGGCCCGGCAGCAGCAGGGCCGGTTCGTGCTGCGGATCGAGGACACGGACGCGGAGCGCAATCGGCCGGAGTGGGTGGACGGCATCATCAGCGCTCTGGCCGCGATCGGTATCAGCGACAAGGACCCGGCTTTCGAGGGCCCGTACTTTCAGTCGCACAACACCGAAAGCCAGCGTGAGGCGGCGCTGCGCCTGCACGCCGAGGGCAAGGCGTACTACTGCGCGTGCACGCGTGAGGAGCTGGTGCAGCGGACGGGTTCCCAGCAGCTGGGGTACGACGGGTTCTGCCGTGAGCGCGGGCTGGAGTACGCCGAGGGCCGGGCGCTGCGGTTCCGTACGCCGGATGAGGGGTCCACGGTCGTCGAGGACGTGGTGCGGGGGCGTACCGAGTTCCCGAACGGCGCCCTTGAGGATTTCGTGATCGCGCGCGGCAGCGGGGCGCCGGTGTTCGTCCTGGCCAACGCGGTGGACGATATCCGTGAGGGGATCACCCATGTGATCCGCGGCGAGGAGCATCTGTCGAACACGCCGAAGCAGCAGCTTTTGTGGGAGGCGCTCGGCGTCCGGCCGCCGGTGTGGGCGCATCTGCCGGTGATCGTGAACGAGAAGCGGCAGAAGCTGTCCAAGCGCCGGGACAAGGTGGCGCTGGAGGACTACCTGGCCGAGGGCTATCTGCCGGAGGCGATGGTCAACTACCTGATGCTGCTCGGCTGGGGGCCCGGTGATGATGTCGAGATCCGTCCCTTCGAGGAGTTGGAGGCGCTGTTCCGGCTGGAGGACGTCACCCGGGCGGCGGCGTTCTTCGATGTGAAGAAGCTGTCGGCGTTCAACGGCGAGTACATCCGCCGGCTGCCGGAGGAGGAGTTCGTCCAGGCGTGCCGGAGGTGGCTGCGGGCGCCGTACGCGCCGTGGGCGGCCGAGGCGTTCGATGAGGCGGCCTTCCGTGCGGTCGCTGCGCTGGCGCAGACCCGGGTGGCGGTGCTCAGCGAGATCACCCGGTACGTCGACTGGCTGTTCCTGGACGAGCCTCCGTACGAGGAGGCGTCGTGGGCGAAGGCCATGAAGCCGGGTGCGGAGGCCATGCTGGCGTCGGCGCGGGAGGCGTGGTCCGGGGCGCAGTGGACGGCGGAGGCGTTGAAGACCGGCCTGGAGGCAGCCGCGGCCGAGCAGGGGCTGAAGCTGGGCAAGGCGCAGGCGCCGGTGCGGGTCGCGGTGACCGGCCGTACGGTCGGACTGCCGTTGTTCGAGTCGGTGGAGGTCCTGGGGCGGGAGCGCACGCTGGCCCGCCTCGACGCCGCGGCGGCGAAGCTGGCCGGTCCGGCCTCGTGAAACCGGCCCGCGCGGAGTCCTCGCCGCGCCCTGGGCGGGGCGAGGACTCCGCGGTGCCCGGCGGGAGGGGTGTCAGCGCAGGTCGACCAGGCGGTGCGCGGTGGCGGCGGGCTCGGCGGGCATGGACCACAGGGGGCAGATCGGAACGGTCTGCTGGTCGCAGTCGCTGCTGACGAGCGTGCGCTCCAGGTAGTCGTAGGCCGCGCAGCCGCCGCCGCAGACCGGGGCGTGGGAGCAGGTGCGGCAGCCGGGGGCGGTCTTGCTGACGAGGGTGAGTTCGCTGGTGCCGTGGTGGAGGCGGGGCACGATCGCGCCGTCGCGGAAGGTGCCGTGGTGCAGGTCGGTGTCGAAGAACGCCGAGCAGATGTAGACGCGGTTGTCGGGGAAGATCGCGAGGCGTTCGAGGTTGCGGGCGGTGCAGCCGCCGTAGCCCTGGGCGCTGATGGCGGGGAGCTGGTCGGGGGTGGCGAAGCCGGGCGGGTAGAAGACCCGGACCCGGTGGTCGGCGGCGTGGCGCCGGATGTCCTGGCACAGCGCCATCCACTCGGCGGGCGGGAGTTGCAGGTGCGGCTTGTCCTTGCCGAGCCCTGTGGGGGTGAAGTAGTGGAAGGACAGCATCTCCAGGCCGAGGGAGTCCGCCAGGTCGATCGCGTCCAGGACGTCGCCGCGGTTCTCGGTGGTGACGGTGAAGATCGCCCGGGTCTGGAAGCCGGCCTCGATGGCGCGTTCCATGCTGCGCAGTAGCGGCGCCCAGGTGTTCGGGCCGCGCATGGTTTCGTGGGTCTCCAGGCGGGCGCCGTCCATGGAGAAGCTGAAGCTGTCGAGCCGGTGGTCCAGGACGGGCCATACCTTCGGCGGGATGAGGCCGTTGGAAGTGATGACGGTCTTGTAGCCCTGGGCCTTGCAGACGTCGAGGATGGCGTCGAGTTCCGGGTGCGTGGTCGGCTCGCCGCCGAGCAGGTAGACCTTGTACTGGCCGTACAGGACGCGGAGGCTGGAGAGGATCTGCTCGACCTTGGCGGGGCTCATGCGGATTTCGTTGTCGAGCCGGTCGCCCATGTAGCAGTGGGTGCAGCGCAGCGAGCACCGGTGGGTGATGTAGAGGAACAGGAAGGGTTCCTTCGCGGCGGTCGCGTGGGGTGCCGCGGAGAAGAGGGTGTCGGTCACGGCGGGGCCTTCCGTCATCGCAGGGCGTGCAGGGAGTCGGCGGGCCGGGCGCCCCAGGCGGAGACGGTCCACAGGATGCACAGCGGGGTGATCTGCCGGTCGCAGGCGTAGAAGCCGTCCTCGGCGTAGGCCGGGAGCTGGGAGTAGGCAGGGCAGCCGCCGCCGCAGGTGCCCGTGTTCGGACAGCCGGTGCACACCGGGTCGGCGGTCAGGTAGGCGTTGAGCTCGTTGCCGGGTGAGGGGTTGAGCACCAGGCGGCCGTCGCGGAAGCGGGCGTAGTGCCGGTCGTCGTCCATGAAGACGGGGCAGGCGTAGACGGTGCCGTCGGGGTAGACGTGCGGCCGGTCCAAGGTGCGGGCCGGGCAGCCGGGGTAGCCGCGGTCGGCCCACTGCTGCTGGGCGTGGGCGGGGACGAAGGTGGGCGGGTAGTAGACGGCGAGGCGGGGCTCGGGCGGGTACGCCTCCAGGCGCGCGCAGAAGTCCATCCAGTCGGCGGGGCTGAGGGGCTGGAGGAAGCGGGCGCCGTTGCCGGTCTTGCCCAGGTTGTGGAAGCTCAGGGTGTGCGCGCCGAGGTCGGCGAGGAAGGGGATCAGGTCCAGGGCGCGGTCGGCGTTGGCCTGGGAGACCGTGCACATGACGCGGACTTGGTGGCCGCGGCGGCGGGCTTCGGCGATGCGGTCGGTCACCTTGGCGAAGTTGTGCGGGTTGCCGCGGATCGTGCGGTGGACGGCGGGGTCGGCGGACTCCAGGCTGAAGTTGAACGAGCTGAGCAGCTGCGGCCCGATCTGGTCGAAGACGTGGTCGTCGAAGTCTCCGTTGCTGGAGATGGTGACCTGGTAGCCGCGGTCGCGGGCCTCGCGGACGATCTGCGGCAGCTGCGGGTGCAGCGTCGGCTCGCCGCCGAGGAGGTACAGCTTGTCGTGCCCGCCGGTGATCTTGAAGTAGTCCATGATCTCGACGGCGCGCTGGAGGGTCATGGTGTTCGCGGCGTTCAGGCGGGTGTTGCCGACGTAGCAGGTCTTGCACCGCAGGCCGCACGCGGTGGTGGGGTACAGGAACAGGAAGCGCTCGCGGCGCTGGGTGTAGAGGGGCGCGCGCGGGCGCGGCATGCCGAGATCGACAGCGGTCATGATCCCTCCGGGTGCGCGGGGTGGGTGAAGGCCAGGCACTGGGCGGCGAACGCCTGGCGGGCCGGGCCCTGGGCGTCCGGGAGCGGGCAGGCGCGAGGGCTGTGAGGGGCCGCGGCGGCCGGGAGCGGCGGGAAGCGGCGGGCGCGGGCGCGCAGCGGGGTAGCGCCGAACCAGCGTTCCAGGCCGATGCCGACAGGGGTGTCGGTCCAGTCCCGGCCCGCCGCGTGGGCCGCCCACTGGGCGGCGAGGCGGCTCTGCGGGCTTCCCGGCGGCAGGTGGAGGTGCTTTTTGTGTTCCTGGACGCGGGGCATCGGCCAGCGGGTGAAGTAGGCGGTCGCGCGGTCTTCCAGGTCGGGGAGCAGGTGGTGCGGGTCGCGGATGTGGATCTTCGGGTCGGCGAGGAACTTGAAGACGACGTCGCCCTTGCGGAAGACCGACAGCGGGCAGTCGGCCTGGTAGCAGGCGGAGTGCTGGAGAGCGGGCGCGGCGGCGAGCACCTGCTCGGTGAAGGCGAGTAGCGCTTCCAAGGTGGCGGCGTCGAAGATCTCGCCGCAGTGGTCGAAGTCCAGCCCGGCGCGGTGGTGCAGGTCGCGCAGGTTCTTGGCGAACGCGCGTTCGGCCGCCCGGTCGCTGTGGTGCAGGAGGACGAAGGCGTCGATGTCGCTGGTGGCCTGGTGCGTGCCGCGGGCGTAGGAACCGCCGACGAAGGCAAGGGCGAGGTTGTCGGCGAAGCGGTCTTCGGCGAGGTGGACGGCTTGGCCGGTGATGGCCTCCATCACGCGGCCCCGTAGCGGGTGTCGGCGGGGGCGGCCAGAACGCGGTCGGCGGCGGCCACGCCGGCGACGGCGGCCTGCAGGATGCCCTGGGCCAGGCCCGTGCAGTCCCCGGCGGCGTACAGGCCGGGCAGGGAGGTCTCCATCCCGTCGCTCAGGACGAGTTCGTCCCAGAGGTTCTCCAGCTCCAAGCCGATGACCCCGACCTGCCGGGCGCGGCGGTCGGTGAGCGGTCGGCCGGTGAACGCGGCCATCAGCTCCTCGAAGACGGCGCACAGCGCGGCGTGCACCTCGGCGGGGAGGATGCCGGCGAGGTCGGCCATCTGGTAGTCGCGCAGCGAGGGGGCGTGCCCGGCGCGCCGGGCGAAGTCGTCCAGGGTGGTGCAGGTGAGCTGTCGGGTGCGGAAGTCCGGATACCACTGGAGCACCGGCTTGCCTGGGCGGTCCGGGCGCAGGGCCCGGTAGTGGGCCAGCAGGCGGTCGGCCACCCAGGCGGCGTCCCGCGGGTGCCCGGCCGGGTCGCGTAGCTGGGCGAGGAGGGCGAAGTTGCCGAGGGCGGACGCGCCTTCTTCGGGGATGACGTGGCCGTCCAGCAGGGTGTGATCGCCGTAGTCGGTGAACTTGATGCGTCCGCCGCCCGGACCGGCGCACCAGCAGAAGGTCTTCACCTTCACGCCGTGCCGGACCAGGGTGGTCTTGAAGTCGTCATGGATGACCGATCCGGGTCGTAACAGGCTGGTGGGGGCCTCGAAACGCACCCCGACCGACGGGACGGGAGGGGTGAAAGCGAGCTGGAGATCGCGGATCTGCCGGGACCACCAGCGCTGGCCGCGGCGGCCGACCGCGGCGATGACCTGCCGGGCGGTGATCTGCTCCTCGCCTCCGGGCGTGCGCAGGACAGCGGTGAACCTTCGGCGCTCATCCGGCCGCAGGGAGGTGACCTCGGTGGCCAGGCGCAGGGTGACGCGGCTGCTGGCGGACAGGCGGTCGTGCAGCCGGTCGATGAGTGCGCGGACCTGGGCGGAGGACAGGGAGGCGACGGGGTAGTCCTTCACCGCGAACGGCGATGCGCCGGGGCGGGCGCCGCGGAAGGCGGGCACCGCCGTACCGCACAGGCCCTCCAGGGCCCGGTCGCTCAGCGCCCGGGCGCGCTCGGGGCCGAGGAGTTCGGCCAGGCGGCGGCCGCTGGGGAACTTCGAGAGCTTGACGCCGTCCCCGTAGTGGACGGAGCCGCCGAACCCGGAGATCACGTTGCACACGCCGCGGCAGCCGTGGCATGAGCGCAGCCGGTCGACCGGGCACGTGCGGCGGGTGTGGTGGCGTCCGGCGTCGGCCAGGACGACATCGACCCCGCGCTGGGCGAGGCGGTCGGCGGCCAGCAGGCCGGCCGGGCCCGCCCCGATCACGAGCACCTCGGTGGTTCGCAGCGTCATGCGAGCACCTCCGCCTGCTGGATGATCCACTGCCGGGCCAGGGCGGCCCGTTCGGCCAGGTCGCGGTTGGCGACGGCCAGCGTGCGCAGGACCTCCGGGTCGTACAGGTGGTGGTAGCCCTCGGGCCGCTGGTCGAGCGCCGGGGTGCCGCACAGATCGACCACGCCGCCGCACCGCGAGGAGCACGCGGCCGCCGCCACCTGGGCCCGGTAGTCCGGATGCAGGTTCGTGGTCGCGATGACGGTGTCGTACGGTCGACCGGTCAGGGCCGCTGCCAGGCTCGGGGCGCGGATCACCGTGACGTTGCCGAGCCCGTCCACCAGGCGGCGCAGTTTGCGCGGGCCACGCGTCATCATCACCACGCGCTCGTATCCGGCAGGCGGGGCGGCGGCCACCGCGCGGGCGAGCATGCCACCACCGATCACCAGCAGCAGCCGCCCGGGAGCGCTCCCATATCGGCTGAGGAGGAGCTTCGGGAGGTCGCTGTAGTCCACGCTGGCGTGCAGATCGAAGGTCTTGCGGGCCTGCTCCGCCAGGCGTAACGCCTCCGTGGCGAGGCGGAACAGCGGATGGTCGGCTGGCAGCCGTCCGGCGGCGGCGCGCACCTGCTGGTGGATGAACCGCTCGCCCAGGACCAGCGACCGGGTGCCGGCGGCGATCTGCGCCAGCCTGGCCAAGGCCGCGCGGCTGCCCTGGTGGCAGGGCCGACCGTCGAGCACCGGGACCGGCGACGCCGGGCTGCCGACGGCGTACCACTCGATGCGCTGACAGGTGTGCAGCAGCATGCCCTCCAGCTGAAGAGCAGGCTGTTCGGCGCACAGCGTCTGGTGGATCCGGCCCAGGGCCGGGAGAGAGTGGGTGGTGTCGTCAGCGAAGACATGGATCATCGACGCGTCTGGATCATCCTTTCTGCGGTTTGGGAGTCCGGGCCGGTGTGCGGAGTCGGCGGCGGGAGTGAGTGGATGAGAGGTGCGGGGCATCAAACCTCCGTTTCTCCGGCGCCTGCCGCCAGGCGGAGCCGCCGACTCAAGGACCTGCCCGCTCGCAAGGACGGGAACAACCCGAGCGGGCTGGAGTTCTCCCGGGCGGGCGGAGCCGCAGGCCCCTCTCAACCGGGTGAGGTACCGGGCAGGCAGCGAGCCGAGCGGCACCGTACTCGCCGCCGAGACCGCGTTGTCGACCAGTTCTGAGGCCGCCAGCCGAGCGTTCTCCACCGCCTTCGGGCTGACCCCGGCCGCCACGGCCCGCCAACTGCCATGTATCCAGGCGTCTTCCCACCGATCGTGGCACGCTTCGGACGTAACTCGCAATATTGACACCGAAGTTAGTGATGCCGTCTCGGTGTGCTGTCGACTTGCGAGAGGCGGTGGTGAAACACTCTGCATATGCCAAACGCGCGACCGGTCCCGACCGTCCGACGACGACGCCTTGGGGAGGCCCTGCGTCAGCTGCGCAACACGGCCGGGCCCGACAACGCAGGTCTGACCCTGGAAGAAGCCGCCGGACTGCTGGCCAAGCTCGACACAGAGGCCGGCCGGGAAAAGAGCAGCTGGACCTCCCCCAAGCTCTCTCGGATCGAGAACGCCCAGGCCCACATCCGCCCCAACGAGGTCACCGACGTCCTCACGGCCTACGGGGTCACCGACCCCGAGGTGTACTCCGCCCTGGAGGGCCTGGCCAAGCACGCCGGCAACAAGGGCTGGTGGCAGACCTACAGCGGCCTCGTGGCACCCGCGTACGCGGACTACATCTCCCTGGAGTCCGACGCCGAGCGGATCTCCGAGTGGGCGCCCCAGCTGATCCCCGGCCTGCTGCAGACCGCCGCCTACGCCCGCGAGACCATTGCCGTCAACGCCACCACCCGCACCCCGCAGGAGGTCACCGCCCTGGCAGAGGTCCGCATGGCCCGCCAGGCAGTGTTGTCCCGCCCGGAGAGGCCGCTGACGCTGTGGGCGGTCATCCACGAAGCCGTCCTGCACCAGCGCTTCGCCACGCGTCCCACCCTCATGCGGGATCAACTGCGGCGCCTGCTGGACGCTGCGGACCTACCGAACGTCACGTTGCAGATCATGCCGCTGCACGCCGGCCCGCATCCCGGCACCAGTGGTGGCTTCAGCCTCGTCGGCTTCCCTGGCCTCATGCCCGCTGTGGTGCTGCTGGAGAACCTGGTCGGGGCGTCCTACGTTGAGGCCGTCGACGAAGTGAAGATCTTCGCCAACGCCTTCGAGAGGATCCTCGCGGCGGCCCTGCCGACCGACGAGTCCCTGGCCCTGATCGCACGACTGGAAGAGAGCACCCGCACGTGAACCGAACCAGGGCGGATCTGCACCGCACCGATCCTGCCACCGCCGTCTGGCGCAAGTCCTCCCACAGCGCCGGGGAGAACAACTGCGTCGAGATCGCCGACCTGCCCGGCCAGATCTGGGCCGTGCGCGACTCGAAACACCCCGGGCGGCAGCCCCTGCGGTTCACCGCTCGCGCATGGGAAGCCTTCCGGAAGAGCGTGGTCACCGGAGAACTCTGACCCGCGCGAAGATCGATGACGGCGCCTGCATTGCCCCGGACGGAAAAGGCGGCCGTCCACCACAGCGATCCTCCCGGCCCGGTCGCCACCGAATCGGGCATCCCGGATCACCGCCGACCGCGCCGCCGTCACCCCCGCGGCGCCAGCGCCTCCCACCGCACCGTGACCTCGCCCTGTCGCCACCGCCCCGGCCCGTCCGTCAGC
>NZ_JAVSCF010000258.1:0-8927 GCF_031932565.1 Streptomyces sp. B1866 | reverse complement strand
GCGCTGGGCAAGGCGTTGCAGCTCGGCGGCCACCTGGCCATCCGGCTGGGCAAGACCGACCTGGCACTGTCGAGCCTGGAGCGGGCCGTGGCGGCGGCCGAACAGTCCTCCGACCCCCTCATGGCCCCCATGGTCTACAACTCCATCGCCTGGGCCTACCAACGCCAGAACCGGCTGGACGACGCCAAGGGGCTCGCCGTCCACGTGGCTGACGGCATGGAGCGCGAGAAGGCCAGGACGGCCGGGAGCCTGCGGGTGTGGGGCGGCCTGCTGATGTCGGCCGCCACCAGCTACGCCAGGAGCGGGGACTACGACCAGGCCAACGACATGATGGCGACGGCGGAGAGCGCGGCGGCACGCCTGGCGGCCATACCGAAACCCGCCAACGGCAAGATGCTGAGCGTCTTCAGCCGGTCGTCCGTCCGCATCGAGCGCGTCCGTCTGGCCGTCCAGCACGCCCGGCCGCAGGAGGCCCTGAACCTGGCGCGCGGCACACGGCTGTCAGCGGACACGCCGCTGTCCTGGCGCACGTGGCTGCTGCTCGACGTGGCCCGCGCGTACACGGACACCGGCGACGTGGAGAACGCCGTCAAGTCCCTCACGACGCTGCGCCGGACGGCGCCCGCGTGGATGCGCCACCACACCCTCGCCGTGGCCGTCGTGACCGACCTGCGGGCAGGCCCGAGGCGACCGCCAGGACTCCGGCGACTGGCAGAGTTCGTCGCGGTCGCGTGACAGCGCCAGAGGTCTACCGGGTAGCGGGCATGGTGCCGTCGCGCCAGTCGTTCACGCGCTTGCGGACGCCGGGGACCATGGGGAGCGTGTCGACTTCTTCCGGCTCGAACCAGCGGACGTCGGTGGACTCCTCGGACACCGCGAGTTGCCCGGCCACGGGGCGGGCGAGGAAGCAGATGGAGAACTCCTGGCGTACTTCGCCGTCGTCGTAGGCGAAGACGTGGCGGGGGTTGGAGTAGGTGCCGACGATGCCGGTGATCTCGATATCGATCCCGGTCTCCTCGCGGGTCTCCCGGACCGCGCAGTCCGGCAGGGACTCCCCGATATGCATGGCGCCCCCGGGCAGCGCCCACATGCCGTTGTCGCGGCGGCGCTGGAGCAGGATGCGCCCGGCGTCGTCGACGACGACGGCGGAGGCGGCCGGGACCAGGCTGTTGGCGGCAGGGGCGTTCGGGTCGTCCTCGTAGTCCCGCCTACCCACGGGCGTCCTGCTCCCATACGGGGGTGGCCCGGCTCCACAGCTCCTCGCAGTGCGCGGCGAAGCGGGAGAACACACCCCGGTCGCCGTGCCGTCGCAGGTGCAGCAGCGGCGAGTCGTGGCCGACCAGTGATGCCAGGTGGGGCGTGACGAGGGCTTCGTCATCGAACCGGAAGACGGACAGCGAGACGTGGTTCGTGGCGTCGAGCGGGGAGGAGTACCGTGCCTCGATCCCGGCGTCTGTGCGCCCTATCCGGTCCAGCGCTTCCAGGGTCGTCCTGATGCGCGTGGAGACCGTCAGGGCCACGTCCTCGATCTCCTCGCGCTGGCGTGTCACCGGGCCGTCCGGGTCGCCGAGCAGGAAGCGGACCCGGCACCCGCTGTGCGCTTTGCGGCGCAGGGTGTCCGCGAAGGCGGGAATCTGGGTNTGCGCTTTGCGGCGCAGGGTGTCCGCGAAGGCGGGAATCTGGGTCCACAGGAAGTAGGAGGTGAAGCCGCCGAAGAACAGCTCCTCGGCGGCGCCTTCGATGAGTTCGGCCCACACCGTGGAGGGACAGGCCGACCGGTACGCGTAGCTGTGGACGATCTCCCGGTCGCCTCCGCTCTTCAGCCGGTCCTTGACTGCCTTGGGCCACAGCATCTGCTCTTCAACTCCCAACGCCCTGGAGGCGTCCTCTCGGTTCCTGGCATGCGGGATCAGGTCCTCGTCCGCGATCCACCGTTCCACGGTCTTGCCGGTCACTCCCACGCGGGTTGCCAACTGCCTGGGTGACAAGTCAGCAGACTCCATAGCTGATCGCAGCGCGCTGTTCAAGAGACCCCCCTCAGACGTTTGGGCGTTCTTTGAGCCTAGCGCGCCAACAGCCCGAACATCCCAGCACGGACAGCGCCATGTCCGTCACGTCACGTCATCCTCTTGCCAGATGGAAGACCCCCGCGACGCGTTTTCCTGCTCGGTGCGTCCGGGGGCGTGGCCACCAGCTTTGGGGAGCTGACGACATTGATCGACCTTACAGAGCGCTTAGCGACGTACGTGAAGCGCGTTTTCGGCCATCGAACGCGTGGCCGACACCGGGCGGGCTCGCCTCCGCCCCCGGCCGTCCCCCGGCCGGGTGCGGCGGTGCCGGAGTCCGGCCCGGCTCGGGCGGCGGTGGATGCGCCGACGCTGCGGCTGCCCCGGGTGCCCGCCGAGCCCGTTCCGGACCCGGCGGATGAGGTGTTCTGGCCGGTGGACACCCCGCTGGTGCGGCCGTTCCTGATCGCGTACGAGCGGGAGTTGGCCGAGCGGGAGCGGGAGCTGGCCGCGCGGCGGCGGGCCACCCGGAGGGAACGGCGGGTGCAGCGGCGTCGGCGGTGGGCGGCCTCGCTGGCCGCGTACGGGATCGATGTCGGGCCGCGCCGGATTCACGGCGTGGACCTCGCGCGGGCGGGCGCGCCAGTGGGGGGTGGCTGGGCGTGGCGGTGATGACGATCCGGGTGTACCGGCTGGACCCGGTGACCGGGGAGCAGGCCGAGATCAGCTCCTGCTCGGTCCGGGGGGAGCCGGGCAGGTCGTTTGCTCCGGCGTCGTGTGAGTGGCCTCGGTGCGAGTGCCCCCGGTGCCAGGCCAAGGCCAACGGCCCGGAGGGGGATCGGTGAGCGGGCTGGTGCGGCTGCCGTGGTCCACCGTGAACGGCACGCCCTGCTACACCGTCCCGTCCCCGGACGGCCACGGCCCCGGGCCCGTGGGGGTGTTGGCCGATGCGTGGGAGGACGCGCAGGTGCTGGCCGCGCGCAACGTGCTCGGCGCGGCGCGGCTCTGGCTCGCCTCGGGCGTCCGCGTCGACGGCGGACGGCTGCGGGCCGGGGCGGTGCGGCTGGTGTGGGCGCTGGTCCACGTGGTGCGGGTCGCCGAGATGCGCGGCAAGCGACTGGAACGGCTCGACCCCGGTGAGGCCGCGCGGGTGGAGATGGCCCGCGTACTCCTCGGGCACACCGAAGACCTGATCATCACCGGCAACGCCGAGACCTACCAGATGCGGTACGTCCTGGCCCGGCTGGTGGAGTGCCTGGCTGCCCTGGTCGAGGTCGCCGAGGCCCGGGGCGCGCTGCTCGCCACGCCGGGCAGCGGCNTCCTCGGGCACACCGAAGACCTGATCATCACCGGCAACGCCGAGACCTACCAGATGCGGTACGTCCTGGCCCGGCTGGTGGAGTGCCTGGCTGCCCTGGTCGAGGTCGCCGAGGCCCGGGGCGCGCTGCTCGCCACGCCGGGCAGCGGCGGCGGGTTGCGGTGCGGGAAGGGGGCGTGCGGGTGACCGCGACCTCGGGCCCGCGCCCGGCCGGGGCCACGGGCGGACCGTGGCTGTCGGTGCAGTGCGTGGCGGCGGTGCGGCCCGGCGGGGTGGTCGAGGCGCATGCCCTGTGCCACGGGGGCCGGTGCGCCTGCCGCTGCCACCGCAAGACCGCCGTCAGCCTCGGCCTGCTCGTCGGCGGGCCCACGCAGACGACCGGCCACGACCCGACCGGCCAGCCCGAGCCCGTACCGGCTCCCCCGCCGGGCGCGGGGCGGCCGGGCCGGGACCGACGGCGCCACCCGCCCGTCACCCCCGCCCAAGCCACGGCGGAGATGCTGGAGGCCGGGTACGAGCCCATCGAGACCTACCCCGGCCGCGCCTCGGTCGCCTGGTCCTGCCGGTGCACCACCTGCGGCGCCGCACGACGCGTCAAACTCTCCGAAGCCCGCGCCGGACAACGCTGTCAGCACGTCAGAGGCGTACCCCTCCTGCCGCCTTCGGCCTCCTGAGACCGGGGCGGGCACGGCTGGCCCCTTTCCGGCGATCCCCCGCGCCGGGCATGGCCAAGGCCAGCCCGCCCGCCCCACGGCCCGGCCCGCCCGTACCACCGTGCGGCGCGGGCCGGGCCACCCCGACAGCCGGACGGCCCGGTCTTCCGTACCGGCCCCACACCGCGTGCCGAAGCGGGCCGCCGGGGCGACCAAACGGAGCGTCAGGGAAGATCGACGTTAGGCTGGACGCGCACCGACGGCGGCGGGTGCTGCCCGGTCGGCAGCCGTACGTGATATTCGACCAAGGAGAGCGCAGAAACATGGCCGACTCAAGCTTCGACATCGTCTCGAAGGTCGAACGGCAGGAGGTCGACAACGCCCTCGACCAGACCGCCCGCGAGCTGGCGACGCGGTACGACTTCAAGAATGTCGGCGCTTCGATCGCCTGGAGCGGTGAGAAGATCGAGATGCGGGCCAATGCCGAGGCCCGGGTCAACGCGGTCCTCGACGTCTTCCAGAGCAAGCTGGTCAAGCGGGGGATCTCGCTCAAGGCGCTGGAGGCCGGGGAGCCGCAGCTGTCCGGCAAGGAATACAAGATCGTGGCCTCGATTCAGCAGGGCATCTCCCAGGAGAACGCCAAGAAACTCGCCAAAATCATCCGCGACGAAGGGCCCAAGGGGGTGAAGGCGCAGATCCAGGCGGACGAGTTGCGAGTGAGCAGCAAGAGCCGTGACGACCTTCAGTCGGTGATCTCCCTCATCAAGGGCAAGGATCTGGACTTCGCCGTGCAGTTTGTGAATTACCGGTGAGGATCGGTTTCCGGTTTCCGGCTTTGTCTCTTCGGGTCGGCTCCGGGGCGCCGCCCCTCGGTTCGGGGGCCGGTTCGGGCTGAGCGGCGCTCGTCGGGGTGCCCGGCCGCCGCCCGGCCCGGTCGGTGCGGTCAGTTCGGGCGCGCGGGCAGGGTCTGCTCCGTCCAGATGGACTTGCCCCCCGGGGTGTAGCGGGTGCCCCAGCGGTGGGCCAGGGCCGCGACGAGCTGGAGGCCGCGGCCGCTCTCGTCCATCGCCGACGCGTGCCGGATGTGCGGGGTCGTCAGGCTGCCGTCGGAGACCTCGCATATGAGGGTGCGGCTGCGCAGCAGGCGCAGCCGGACCGGGCCCTTGGCGTGCCGGACGACGTTGCCGACCAGCTCGCTGACGAGGAGTTCGGTGGTCATCATCACCTCGTCGTCCAGGCCCCAGGCCGCCAGCTGCTCGCGGACGCGGGCGCGGGCCTGGCCGGCGGCCCTGGGGTCCTCGGGGAGCGGCCAGGCGGCGACGGAGTCCGGGCCCAGGGCGTGGGCGCGGGCGACGAGGAGGGCGGTGTCGTCGCTCGCGGTGCCCTGCGTGGGCAGCAGGTCCGCGGTGAGGGTGTCGCACAGGGCGTCCGGGGCCGCCTGCCCGCCGGTCGGGCCCCCGTCGCCGTTCGGGCGCAGGGCGGCGGTGAGGCTCTGGGCGAGGAGGGTCAGGCCCTCGTCGATGTCGCGGTCCGGGGACTCCACCAGGCCGTCGGTGTAGAGCACGAGGAGGCTGCCGTCGGGCAGGTGGACGTTGCGGGTCTCGAAGGGCGGGGCGGCCACGCCGAGCGGCGGGTCGGGGACCAGGGTGGGGAAGGTGACGGTGGCGTCGGGGTGGGCGACGGCCGGCGGCAGGTGGCCGGCGTTGGCGTAGGTGAGGACCTGGGTGGTGGGGTCGTACACCCCGTACAGGCAGGTGGTGAAGGAGTCCTCGCCGAGGTCGCTGACGATGTCGTTGAGGTGGGCCAGCACGTCGTCGGGCGGCAGTTCGAGGTCGGAGAGGGTGCGTACGGCCGTACGCAGGCGGCCCATGGTGGCGGCCTCGGGCATACCGTGGCCCATGACGTCCCCGATGACGAGGGCCACCCGGTCCGCGGACAGCGGTATCACGTCGTACCAGTCGCCGCCCACGTCGGCGCCGCGCGCGGCGGGTAGGTAGCGGGCGGCCGTGGTGACGGCGGGCAGGGACGGCAGGGCGCGGGGCAGCAGGGCGCGCTGGAGGGCCTGGGCGCGGGTGGTGGCCGCGTCGTACAGCCCGGCCCGCTCCAGGGCCTGGGCGACCAGGCCGCTGAGGGCGGTGAGCAGGGTCCGCTCGTCCTCGGTGAAGCGGCGCGGGTGGTCGAAGGAGACCGCGCAGCTGCCGATGGGCCGGCCGGAGGCGATGAGCGGCAGGATCACCCACGCCTGCTTCTCTCCGGCGGCCACCAGGCGGGCCAGCTTCGGGTGGTGGGCGGTGTACTCCTCGGCCGACTCGGTGAACAGCGGCACGCGCGTGCGCAGCACTTCCTGGGTGGCCGCGGTGACCACCGGCGTGGCCAGCAGCCGGTCGAGGAAGGCGCGGGAGTGGCCGACCGAGCCGACGATGTGCGGGCGGTCCTTCTCCAGGGCGGCGACGAGCAGGCCGGTGGCGCCGAAGGGCGGCAGGACGCTGTCGGCCACGGCGGTGACCACGTCCTGGGCGGTCACCGCCTCGGCGAGGGCGTGGGTGAGCTTGCCGACGAGGGCGGCGCGGTCGGCGGCGGCCCGCTCGGCGGCCTGCCGCTCGGCCTCGCGGCGGCGCTTCTCGGTGATGTCCGTGACGTACACGGTCAGCCCGTCGGGTACGGGCACCAGCCGCAGGTGGTACCACTCGTCGCCGTCCGGCCAGGGCAGGTCGAAGCTCACCGGCCCGCCCTGGGCCACGGCCTGCCGGCACCGCTCCTCCAGGCCGGGTACGTCCCGTACGGCGGGCACCTCCCACAGCGGCCGGCCGACGAGGTCCTGGGAGGAGCCGAGCAGGCGCTCGGCGGCCGCGTTGACGAAGCCGATGCGCCAGTCGCCGCCCATGGACAGGAACGCGTCGCTCATGTGCAGCAGGGCCCGGCCCACGGACTCCAGCGCGGGGTGGGTCTGCGCGGTGTTCCAGGTGGTGCCGTCCATGCGGACCGGCTGGCCGTCCTCGTCGGTGACGACCTCGCCGCGGGTGCGCACCCAGCCGTACGTGCCGTCCGCGCGCCGCACCCGGTACTCGCAGTCCTGGACGCCGCGGGTGCGGATCGCCCGGTCGCCCGCCTCGGCGACCCAGGGCAGGTCGTCGGGGTGGATGAGGTTGGTCCAGGTCTCGATGCGGCCGTCGAGGTGTTTGCGGTCGACGCCGATCGCGTCGTACGCGCCCTCGCTGACGGCGAGGTGGCCGGTGCGCAGGTCCCACACCCAGGTCCCGGCCAGCACCGCCTGCGCCGCCTGGCCGGGCTCCGGCCGTTGCAGCAGGGTGGGGGCCAGGCCCTCGGGGCTGGGCGGCGCGAGCCGCAGCCGTCCGGCGGCCCACCGGGCCACCTCGGTCAGGAACGCCCACTGCGCGGGGTCCGGCGCGGCGCCCGGCGGGATCACCACGCACAGCGCGCCGACCGGCCCCTGCGGGCCGGGCAGCGGCACGGCCGCCATGCCCGCGCTGGCCAGGACGGCGGCGGTGGTCAGGACGACCGGTTCGCGGCCGCGCATCTGCCGGGGCACGCCCGGGGTGGCGAGGTGGGCGGGCGCGTCGCCGCGGACGGCCAGGGCGGGGGCCACCTCGTCGTCCTCGAAGACGTTGTACCAGAGCCGGACGAAGGCCTGCGGCAGGCCGGTGCTCACCAGGAGCTGGAGGTCCCAGGCGGTGCCGCGGGCGCGCAGGTAGGCCATGCCGCCGAGGCCGCCGAGGTCGAGGGAGGCGTGCTGGACGGCGGCGGAGAGGACGTCGCTGTCGGTGGAGTCGTCGTCGAGGGCCGCGAGGAGGCGCAGGCGGTCGGCTCGCAGCGGCTCGGGGGGACGGGGCAGCGGGTCGGGGTGCCGAGGCGGGTGGGTCTGGCCCGATGTCTGGGGTGCCTGGGGTCGCCGGGTGGGTACCGGCGGCTCGGGGCGCTCCGGCGGCCTCGGGGGCTGCGGCGGCTCGGGGCGCTGCGGGGGCTCGGGGCGCTGCGGGGAGCGCGGCCAGGGCCGGGCAGGCTGGGGCCGGGCCGGCGGCTCGGCCGGCCTGCGGTCACGCCTGGCGCTCACGGCCGTCCCCGCCTTCCGATCGGTCCCGCCTGGTGGGGTGGGGTATGCGACAGCCTTCCAGCAGGTCAGAACCCATCATGGGGGAAGGAAATTCCTTTACCGGGACAAAGGGGTCTCATCTGACAGCGTATCCACGCGCTGACGTCGTATCTACGCATCGGCGTCGTCTCGTACCTCCGCGCGACGCTCCGGGCCCGGCCGCACCCTGGTCCGTCCCGGCGGCGGGGGCCGGGACGCGCGGGCGGCGTCTGGCGTACGGGTCCGCCTCCTGTCCGGTAGCCGTCCGGGTCGTGCCCTGGCCCACCTCTGCCCGGCGATCCCGTGGGAATACGCGCCCGACGGGAAACGCGCAGTCATCGAGCAAGACGGAGAGTAGCTGACGGCCGGTGTACCCGCCAGAGTCTCGACGTCACCCGCGCGTGCCGCGCTTCACCCCGCGGATTCCTGTCCATTCCGCGCGGTCGGGCGCCTGGAACGGGGCCGTGCGCGGCGCGGAGGGGGCCGGCGGGGTGGCCGGGTGCGGCAGAGTCGGCGGGGTGCACCGTCCCGCTCTGCTGGCCGCCGTGGCCGCGCTGCTGTCCGCCGTCGGATGCGTGTCCCAGTCGCCGTCCCCCGGCTTCGTGCCGGTACGGGACACGGCGGCCGGGCACCGGGCACCGGCCGACGGGCCCTCACCGTACCCGCTGCCCTCGCAGGCCACGGCCCGGGAGACGCTGGGGGTGGTGGGCAAGCCCGCCCACGAGAAGCACAGGAAGCGCGAGAAGCACCGGAAGTCGTCCGCGAAGCACGGGAAGCCGCACCGCGGGCACCACGCGCGGCAGCGGCCGGCGGCCGGGGCCGCGCCGGGGCAGGCTCCGCCGCCGCGGGCCGCGGCCCGG
>NZ_JAVSCF010000257.1:0-8936 GCF_031932565.1 Streptomyces sp. B1866 | reverse complement strand
GTGGGCGCGGGAGGGCCGGGCGCGGCGGCGCGCGGCGGACCCGGTGCGCGGCCGTGGCGGCGGCGTGCGAGGTCCTGCGGCCGGCGCGGGCAGCGGTCCGCGGGGACGGGCCGCCGGGGCCGCCGTGCCGGGCCGTGGGTGATCGGACCGGCGGTTGTCAGACCGGCGTGCTTCACTGCCAACAGGCGGGAAGAAGGGGAAGCCTGTGCCACACGAGATCGATCCGACGTTCCTCGCGCTGCCGCTGCGCCCGCTCGCGGACGCGGCGCTCGCGCGGGCCCGCTCGCTGGGGGCCGAGCACGCGGACTTCCGCGTGGAGCGGGTGCGCGGCGCGTCCCTGCGGCTGCGGGACGGCAGGCCGTCGGGCGCGTCCGACACCACCGACCTGGGGTATGCCGTGCGGGTCGTGCACGGCGGGGCCTGGGGCTTCGCCTCCGGTGTGGACCTGACGCCGGACGCGGCGGCCCGGGTGGCCGGGCAGGCGGTGGCGATGGCCCGGCTGTCCGCGCGCGTGACCGCGGCGGCCGGCTCGGACGAGCGGGTGGAGCTGGCGGACGAGCCGGTGCACGGGGACCGGGTGTGGGTGTCCTCCTACGAGGTCGACCCCTTCGACGTGCCCGACGCGGAGAAGACCGGGCTGCTGGCCGAGTGGAGCGGGCGGCTGCTGGGCGCGGCCGGCGTGGACCACGTGGACGCCACACTCATGACCGTCCAGGAGAACAAGTTCTACGCGGACACGGCGGGCACCACGACCACGCAGCAGCGGGTGCGGCTGCACCCGGAGCTGACGGCGGTGGCGGTGGCCGCGGACAGCGGCGCGTTCGAGTCGATGCGGACGCTGGCTCCCCCGGCCGGGCGCGGCTGGGAGTACCTGACAGGCACCGGCTGGGACTGGGAGGACGAGCTGGCGCGCATCCCGGAGCTGCTGGCCGAGAAGCTGCGCGCCCCGGCCGTGACGGCGGGGGCGTACGACCTGGTGGTGGACCCGACGAACCTGTGGCTGACGATCCACGAGTCGATCGGCCACGCCACCGAGCTGGACCGCGCCCTGGGCTACGAGGCGGCGTACGCGGGCACGACCTTCGCGACCTTCGACCAGCTCGGCTCGCTGCGGTACGGCTCGCGGATCATGCACGTGACCGGCGACCGGACCGCGGAGCACGGCCTGGCCACCGTGGGGTACGACGACGAGGGCGTGGCGGCCCAGTCGTGGGACCTGGTCCGGGACGGCACGCTGGTGGGCTACCAGCTCGACCGGCGGATCGCGCGGCTGGCGGGCTTCGAGCGGTCCAACGGCTGCGCGTACGCCGACTCCGCCTCCCACGTGCCCGTCCAGCGCATGGCGAACGTGTCGCTCCAGCCCGCGCCCGGCGGCCCGGCGACCGAGGAGCTGATCGCCGGGGTCGAGGACGGGCTGTACCTGGTGGGCGACCGGTCGTGGTCGATCGACCAGCAGCGGTACAACTTCCAGTTCACCGCGCAGCGGGCGTACCGGATCCGCGGCGGCAGGCTGGCGGGGCAGGTGCGGGACTTCGCCTACCAGGCGACCACCACGGACTTCTGGGGCTCCATGGAGGCCGTGGGCGGTCCGCAGACGTACGTCATGGGCGGGTCGTTCGTCTGCGGCAAGGCCCAGCCCGGCCAGGCGGCCGCCGTGTCGCACGGCTGCCCGTCCGCGCTCTTCCGAGGCGTGAACATCCTCAACACCGCGCAGGAGGCGGGACGATGAGCACAGGCGCGAGCAGGCCGCACGAGGTCGTCGAGCGGGCGCTGGAGCTGTCCCGGACCGACGGCTGCGTGGTGATCGCCGAGGAGTCCTCCAGCGCGAACCTCCGGTGGGCGGGCAGCGCGCTGACGACCAACGGCGTCACGCGCGGGCGGGTGCTGACCGTCGTGGCCACCGTGGACGGCACCGAGGGCACCGCCTCCGGCGTCGTCACCCGGTCGGCCGTCACCGCCGACGACCTGGAGCCGCTGGTGCGGGCGGCGGAGGCGGCGGCGCGGGAGGCCGGGCCCGCGGAGGACGCGCAGCCGCTGGTGGCGGGCCTCCCGGCGGCGGCCGCCTTCACCGAGCCGCCCGCCGAGACCTCCCCGGAGGTGTTCGCGTCCTTCGCCCCGGCCCTGGGCGAGTCGTTCGCGCGGGCCCGCGCGGAGGGCCGCGAGCTGTACGGGTTCGCGCAGCACCAGGTGGTGTCCACCTACCTGGGCAGCTCCGCGGGCCTGCGGCTGCGGCACGACCAGCCGACCGGCACCCTGGAGCTGAACGCGAAGGCCCCCGCCGTCGAGGGCTCCGCACCCCGCTCGGCGTGGGCGGGCCGGGTCACGCGGGACTTCCGGGACGTCGACCCGCTGGCGCTGGACGCGGAGCTGGCCGGGCGGCTGGCGTGGGCGCGGCGGCGGGTGGACCTGCCGGCGGGGCGGTACGAGACGCTGCTGCCGCCCACGGCGGTGGCGGACCTGTTCATCTACCAGATGTGGTCGGCGGCGGCACGGGACGCGGCCGAGGGCCGCACGGTCTTCAGCAGGCCCGGCGGCGGCACGCGCGTGGGCGAGAAGCTGGCCGGGCTCCCGCTGACCCTGCGCAGCGACCCGCACGCGCCGGGCCTGGAGACCGCCCCGTTCGTGATCGCGCACAGCTCCGGCGAGGCCGCGTCGGTGTTCGACAACGGCCTGCCGCTGCCCGCGACGGACTGGATACGCGAGGGCGTGCTGGAGCGCCTGGTGGCCACCCGGCACGCCGCGCGCGTCACGGGCCTGCCGGTGGCGCCCGCCATCGACAACCTCGTTCTGGACGGCGGCGGCACGCGCTCGCTCGCCGAGATGGCCGCGGACACCGGGCACGACGGGCCGGGCCTGCTGCTGACCTGCCTGTGGTACATCCGCGAGGTCGACCCGGCCACGCTGCTGATGACCGGCCTGACCCGGGACGGCGTGTACCTGGTCGAGGGCGGCGAGGTGGTCGCCGAGGTGAACAACTTCCGTTTCAACGAGTCGCCCGTCGACGTGCTGGCCCGCGCCACCGAGGCGGGCGCGACGGAGCGGACCCTGCCGCGCGAGTGGGGCGACTGGTTCACCCGGGCCGCCATGCCGCCGCTGCGGGTGCCCGACTTCAACATGAGCTCGGTGAGCAAGGGCGTGTGAGGCGTCGCAATAGACTGGTCCCACCCGTTACCGATATCCATAACCGCTTTCCCGCCCGTCCGCTCCGCCCGGCGGGCCGCTTCGACCGACCGTCAGGACACACCACCGATGACACGCCTCGGCGATTCCGTCGCTCGCGCGACCACGCTGCTCGCAGCGGACCTCTCCTCCGACCGCACCGTGGAGGACCTGCTCTCCGAGACGGCGGCCCGGCGCTCCCTGGACCTGTCCGACCTGCCCGCCAAGGAGCAGGCCGACCTGATCGTCCGGCGCGCCGTGGACGTCCTGCCCTCCGCGGCGGTGCTCGCCGAGCGGATCGAGGCGGCGCGGGAGGCGGGCCGCGGCCTGGTCGTCAAGCTGGGCATCGACCCCACGGCGGCGGACGTGCACCTGGGCCACGCGGTGCCGGTGATCGTGCTCAGCCGCTTCCAGCGGATGGGGCACCACGTGATCCTGATCATCGGGGACGCGACGGCGAAGATCGGCGACCCGTCCGGCCGCTCCTCGGAGCGCCCGCCGCTGACCGACGAGGACATCGCCCGCAACCTCGCCGGCTACCGCGACCAGGTCAAGCCGTTCTTCGACTTCGGCGCGGTGGACTTCCGGCACAACAGCGCGTGGCTCTCGGAGGTCACGCTGCCGAAGCTGGTCGGGCTGCTGTCCCAGGTGCCGGTGTCCTCGCTGCTCCAGCGGGAGGACTTCCGCACCCGGCTGGCGGCCGGGCACGGGCTGACGATGGCCGAGTTCATCTACCCGGTCGCGATGGCCATCGACTCCGCCGAGATCGACGCGGACATCGAGCTGGGCGGCGTCGACCAGCTGCTGAACATGCAGATGGGCCGCAAGATCATGGAGATCTACGGCAAGAAGCCGCAGATGATCGCCACCATGCCGCTGGTGGAGGGCACGGACGGCACGGGCGCGAAGATGAGCAAGTCCAAGGGGAACTACGTGGCCCTCACCGCGTCCGCGGACGAGGTCTACGGCAAGATCATGTCGATTCCGGACCGGCTGATCGTGCCGTACCTGCGGGCGTGGACGGAGTGGACCGACACCGAGATCGACCTGGCCACCGGCCGCCTGTACGACAGGTCGCTGCACCCGATGGACCTGAAGAGGGTGCTGGCGGGCGAGGTGGTGGCCGCGCTGTACGGCGTGGCGGAGGCGATGGCCGCGCGCGCGGGCTTCACGGCCCAGTTCTCGAAGAAGTCCTTCGCCGAGGTGGAGACGCTGCCGGTGGTGGACGCAGGCGAGCACGGCGCGGAGACCGTGGTGTCGGTGCTCAGCAAGGTGCTCCAGTTCCAGCCCAGCGCCTCGGCGGCGCGCCGGGTCGCCAAGCAGAACGGGCTGCGGCTGGTGGTGGAGACGCCGGGCGGCCAGGAGTCGGTGCTGCTGAGCGAGGCGGCGGCGCTGCGCCCGCTGGCCGACATCGTGCCGGAGGCGCTGGCGGTGGCAGGGCTCACGCCCGGGCCGGGCGGCGTGTACCTCAAGGCCGGGCGCAAGATCGCCGAGCTGCGGGGCCTGGACCTGTAGGACGCCCGGCGGGACCGGGGCGGCCGGGTCGCGCAGGCGCGCCTACGGGCCGGTACGGCAGGCGCCGTGGCCGGCGTACGCCCGGGGCCGTAGCGCCGGGCCGCGGGTGGGCGCGCCCCGCTCTCGTACCGGGCGCGGCCGCGGCGTAACGTGGATCGCGCACGGGACGGGGGAATCCCGGGTGCGGCGAACGGATGGTGGAACGTGATGCGGAAGCGGAGCGAGGCCGAGGTCTTCCGGATCACCGGGGCCCGCCGGGGACTGGCCGAGGACGTGCGCGGGCGGCAGCGACGCTACGTCATCTCCATGTCCGTGCGCACGGTCGCGGTGGTGCTGGCCGCCTCGCTGTGGAACGTGCAGCGGCCGGTGGCCGTGGTGGCACTGGTGCTGGGCGCGGTGCTGCCGTACGTTGCCGTGGTGATCGCGAACGCGGGCCGGGAGAACGCGCCCGCGCCGCCCACCTCCGCCGTGCCGCCGGTGGTGCGGCCGGTGCTGCCGGCCGGCCACGACGAGGACGCCGCGCGGCACGGTGCGCCGGTCCAGGCGGAACCGGTCCCGGAATCCGGCGGCGAGAAGACCGGGCGGGCCCGCGAGGGCCACCCCGGCGACCCCCGCTGACCTGCGGCTTGCCGGAGCCTCAAGAAAAGCTCAGATCAATAATGCGGTTCTGGTACACCGCGCCCCACCTCCCGTGACATACTTCGTAGGCGCTCCGCATCCCCCGTCGGAGCGACGGTGCGACGCCGGGCGGCTCCCCCCGTGGCTGCTCGGCGTCGCCTATTTGCGGCGTATGTCGCCTTATCGGGTCTAGCTGGGGTTCTGTCGGCTCCGGCTGCCGGGCTCCGGCCCGCCGCGCGTGGCGGGGTGCGTAGAGTCGGGAAGGTGAACCCCCCCGAAACCGCCGAGCCGGACGCCCTGACCTGTTCCGCCAAGGGCTGCCGCGCCCCCGCCGTGTGGGTGCTGGCCTGGAACAACCCGAAGATCCACCAGCCGGAGCGGCGCAAGACGTGGCTGGCCTGCGAGGAGCACCGGGAGCACCTGTCGCGGTTCCTGGGCGTGCGCGGCTTCCTGAAGGACGTGGTGGCCCTGTCGGAGTGGCCGGCGTCCTGACGGCGGCCAGGGCGTGCCGGGTGGATCAGGGCGGGCTCGCGGCGTCCTGCGGGCCGTCAGCCGCCGATCGCCGACATGGGCCGGTCGGGCTGGCGGAAGGACGGCGTGTCCAGGCCCGATCCGGCCTTCTTGCCGAGCATGGCCACCCGCCACAGCCGCGCGATCTCCTCGTCCGGCGCCCCGGACCGCAGCGCCCCGCGCAGATCGGACTCCTCGCGCGCGAACAGGCAGGTGCGCACCTGCCCGTCGGCGGTGATCCGGGTCCGGTCGCAGGCGCGGCAGAAGGGGCGGGTCACGGAGGCTATGACGCCGACGCGGCCCGGGCCGCCGTCGACCAGCCAGCGCTCGGCGGGCGCCGCGCCGCGCTCGGCGGCGTCCTCCGGCGTGAGGCGGAAGCGGGTGCGCAGACTGCGCAGGATGTCCTCGGCGGTGATCATGCCCTCGCGGGTCCAGCCGTGCTGGGCGTCCAGCGGCATCTGCTCGATGAAGCGCAGCTCGTAGCCCTCCGCCAGGGCCCAGGCGAGCAGGTCGGGGGCCTCGTCGTCGTTGTGCCCGGGCATCAGCACGGCGTTGACCTTCACCGGGTCCAGGCCGGCCGCGCGGGCCGCCGCCAGGCCGCGCAGCACGTCGGCGTGGCGGGCGCGCCGGGTCAGGTCCTGGAAGACGTCCGGGCGCAGGGTGTCCAGCGAGACGTTGACGCGGTCCAGACCCGCCGCGCGCAGCGCCGCCGCCGTGCGCTCCAGGCCGATGCCGTTGGTGGTCAGCGACAGCCTGGGGCGCGGAGCCAGGGCGGCGCACCGCTCGACGATGCCGGGCAGGCCCGGCCGCAGCAGCGGCTCGCCCCCGGTGAACCGGACCTCCGTCACGCCCAGCGCGGTGACCGCGATACCGACCAGCCGCACCACCTCGTCGTCGGTGAGCAGGTCCGGCCTGGCCAGCCACCGCAGGCCCTCCTCGGGCATGCAGTAGGTGCAGCGCAGGTTGCAGCGGTCGGTCAGGGACACGCGCAGGTCGGTGGCGACCCGGCCATAGGTGTCGGTCAGCACGGCGACAGCCCTCCACGGATACGCGGTACGCGCTTCGATGACGTGTCAAGTTGCTCATTGCAACCCGTCACGTTGAAGGGTACGCGACGGCTGCGGCACTGCTCCGCGACCCGCGCCCGCGCGCCGTCCCGCGGGCGCGGCGCGCCGCCGCGCACCGGCGGGCGCGGCCCGCGCGTGGCGCGATCGCGGCGGCCTCGCGTGTCAGCGCGGACGCTCACCGGTCCTGTGGTGGGATTTCCACGGAACATGTTGAGGGCCGGTACCGGTCGGCGATAGCTTCCGTGGTCGTGCTTCCCGCCCCGCGCGGCTCGCGCGCGGGCGGCCCCGAAGATGATGTGGAGACCCCATGGCTCATCTGAGATCGGCTGGTACGGGACCGGGTCGGCGGCTGTCCGCCCGCCTCGCGGCCCGGGTACGGCCACGGGCGGCGGCGATATCCGCGGCCCTGGCCCTGACCGCCGCCGCGGCCCTCGGGCCCGGCGCCGTCACCGCCGCCTGGGGCGCCCAGGACGCTCCGGCCGCCCGGGCCGCGCAGGACGGGCCCGCGCTGAGCTATGTCGTCAACACCGCGCCGGGGCTGGCCGGTTCGACCGGCCTGAAGAAGGCGATCGCCCGCGCGGGCGGCGACGTCGTGGTCGCCTACGACCAGATCGGCGTCGTCGTCGTGCACTCCGCCGACCCCGGCTTCGCCGCGGCCGTGCGCCGCGTCCCGGGCGTGGTCTCGGCCGGGGCCACCCGCACCGCGCCGCTGCCCGCCCAGGCCACCACGGACGTGGGCACCCCGCACCTGCTGAGCGCGCGGGAGCGGCGCGCGGCGACCGGTCGGGCCGCGGCGGGGCAGGACCCGTTGGAGCCGCTGCAGTGGGACCTGCCCGCGATCAAGGCGGACAAGGCGCACGAGAAGACGCTCGGCAGCCGCGACGTGACCGTCGCGGTCATCGACACCGGCGTCGACGACACCCACCCCGACATCGCCCCCAACTTCGACCGCGCCGCGTCGGTCAACTGCGTGACCGGCAAGCCGGACACCGCCGACGGCGCGTGGCGGCCCACGCAGGAGGAGAGCCCGCACGGCACCCACGTGGCGGGCGAGATCGCCGCCGCGAAGAACGGCGTCGGCGTCACCGGGGTCGCGCCGGGTGTGAAGGTCTCGGGCATCAAGGTGTCCACGACGGCCGGGTTCTTCTACACCGAGGCGGTGGTGTGCGGCTTCGTGTGGGCCGCGGAGCACGGCGTCGACGTGACGAACAACAGCTACTACACCGACCCGTGGTACTTCAACTGCGTCACCGACCCGGACCAGCGGGCCCTGGTGCAGGCGATCTCCCGGGCCTCGGCGTACGCGGAGCACAGGGGCGTGGTGAACGTCGCGGCGGCCGGGAACGAGGCGTACGACCTGGCCTCGGACAGCATCACCGACCCGTCGAGCCCGAACGACTCCACCCCGGGCGACCGGGAGATCGACCCGTCGGAGTGCTACGACATCCCCACCCAGCTGCCGGGCGTGGTCACCGTGGCGGCCACCGGCGCCAAGCGGCTGAAGTCGTCGTTCTCCAACTACGGGCTCGGGGTCATCGACGTGGCGGCCCCGGGCGGCGACGCCACGGCCTACCAGAAGCCGGAGCCGCCGGCCACCAGCGGCCTGATCCTCGGCCCGGTCCCGGGTGGCGGGTACGGCTACATGGCGGGCACGTCGATGGCCTCCCCGCACGTGGCGGGCGTCGCGGCGCTCATCAGGAGCACCCACCCGCACGCCTCTGCGTCGCAGGTCAAGAGACTCCTGAAGGAGGAGGCGGACGACACGCCCTGCCCGCGGCCGTACGACATCGACGGTGACGGCACGCCGGACGCCGAGTGCGAGGGCCCGGCCGCGTACAACGGGTTCTACGGGGCCGGGACGGTCAACGCGCTGAACGCCGTGGAGCGGTGACCGGGCCACGGGACTGACGACCTGACGGGAGTACCGGGCGGGCGGCGCCTTCCGCGGACGCGGGGCGCCGCCCGTCGCGTTCCTACGGCGCGGCCGGGCGCCGCGCGGCCGGTCCGACGCCGTACGGCCGTCCGCCGGGCCGTACGGGGCGTCCGGGCCCCGGGGCGCCCGGGGCG
>NZ_JAVSCF010000256.1:0-8942 GCF_031932565.1 Streptomyces sp. B1866 | reverse complement strand
CCGGGCGCGGCCGGCGCGCGGGCGGTGCGGCGCGCCCGCTCGCTGCTGGAGGACGACCCCGCGCGCGAGATCCCGGCCCAGCACCTCGCCGACGCCGCCGGGTGCAGCAGATTCGCGCTCTACCGCGCCTTTCGCGCCGCGTACGGCATGGCGCCCAGCGACTACCAGCGCCAGGTGCGGCTGCGCCGGGCGCGCGCCCTGCTGGCGGCGGGGCGGACGGCGGCCGAGGCGGCGGCGGAGACCGGGTTCGCGGACCAGAGCCACCTGCACCGGTGGTTCGTGCGCTGTTTCGGGGTCACCCCGGGCGTGTTCCAGCGGGCCGCCGCCCTGCCGGCGCGGTGACCCGCCGCACCGGCCGCCGCACCGCGGGGGCGGCGCCCGAGGACGGCGGACGGCGGCCGGCCAACCGGGGGCGGCGGTCAGGTGACGAGGGGGTGTGCGGCGTCGGACGCCTCGGCCAAGTAAGGTCTCGGAAGATCCGGGAACCGGTGACGGAAGCACGTGCACGGGCAGCGAACGGGACGAGTGGGGGAGCGGCGCGGCGTGGCGGACGTGGAGCGGGGCGGTCTTGGGACGGACCCGGACTCGGGAGCCAGACCAGGTCGCGCGGGAGTGCGGACGTCGCGGACCGTGCTGGCGCTGGGCGCCCTGTGGCTGCTGGCGGGCCTGCTGGCGGTGCGCCAGGCCGCCGCGGTGCTGCGGCAGCCGCCCGATGAACGGCTGACCGACCTCGACACCTGGATAGGGGAGAACGGCGTCCTCCACCTGCGCGGGTCGCTGTACGAGGGCGCCGCGTTCACCGGCACGCCCTTCCACGGGCTGGTCCTCAAGCCGCTGACCCGCGCCGCCGAGCAGAGCCTCGGCGTCGCCTGGACCTTCGGCACCCTGCTGCTCGTCGTGCTGCTCGGCCTGGTCGCCGCCCGCAGCCTGCCGCAGCCGGTGCCCCGGCGCACCTCGCTGCTCGCCGCGCCCGTGGCGGTCAGCCTGCTGGTGCTGTCGCTGCCGGTGCGCAACACCTTCACACTCGGCCAGACCAGCGTCATCCCGGTGCTGCTGGTGCTGCTCACCCTGCTGCCGCGCACCTCCGGACGGCAGTCGGGCGTCCTGATCGGCCTGGCCGCCGCGCTGCAACCCGCGCTGCTGCTGTTCGCCGCGCTGTGGTGGCTGGCCGGGCGGCGCCGGGTGGCCGCGCTGGCCGGCGGCACCTTCGCCGCGTGCACGGCGCTGGCCTGGTCGGTGCTGCCGCGCGACTCGTGGACGTACTGGCTGCACCACATCGGCGGCGCCGGGCTCGGCGCCCCGGCCGACGGCCTGTCCAACCAGTCGCTGCACGGCCTGCTGCTGCGCGTCGGCCTGCGCGGGCCGGGCGAGCTGGCGCTGCTGGCCGTGCTCGCCCTCGCGGTGACGGCCGTGGGCCTGCGGCGCGCGGTGCGCTACGCGCGCGACGGGCAGGCGCTGCTCGCCGTCGCCGTCACCGGCTGCGTGGCGCTGGCCGTCTCGCCCACCTCCTGGCAGTACCAGCAGCTGTGGATCCTGCTGGCCCTGGTCGGCCGGGTCGGCAGGCGCCGCGCCGACCGGCTCGTGTGGCCGGTGCTGGTGGTGCTGGTGATGACCCTGAACCGGCAGGCCCTGATGCCGGGCGTCGACGTCCTGGGCCACATCGGCTACAACGCGCCGCTGCTGGCCGCCCTGGCCGCCGCCTGCTTCGTGCCGTTCCTGTCCCGGACCTCGCCGCTGTGGGACCAGCCGCTGCGGTCCCCGGTCGCCGCGCCCGCCCCGAGCCGCTACCGGTGGGTGCCGCTGCTGCGCTTCGCGGCCCGGCCGCTGACCCGCCCCAACCTGGCGCTTGAGCTGATGCTCATCCGCGTCGGCTACTTCGGCTACTCCTACATCCGCAGCAACGCGCCGGGCGAGCGGAGCGT
The DNA here is from genome assembly GCF_031932565.1 of Streptomyces sp. B1866. Lineage (NCBI taxonomy): Bacteria > Bacillati > Actinomycetota > Actinomycetes > Kitasatosporales > Streptomycetaceae > Streptomyces > Streptomyces sp. B1866. The sequence continues at coordinate 7,020 of NZ_JAVSCF010000256.1, read as the reverse complement.
CGCCGAGGGCCACGGCCACCAGATCCTGCGGGCCGAGGGCTGGCTGCACATCGACGTCGAGTACTGGTTCAACGGCATCGTGGCCGACACGCCGTGGCTCCGGGACAGCATGAACACGTACTACAGCACCTTCCACTTCCTGGTGCCGCTGTCCCTGCTGGCCTGGCTGTACGTCACCCGCCCCGCCACCTACCGCTGGGCGCGCACCCCGCTGGCCTTCGCCACCCTGCTCGCCCTGGTCGGCTTCTGGCTCTACCCGCTCGCCCCGCCCCGCCTGATGGGCCTGGGCTACGTGGACACCGCGCACGGCCACCAGGACCTCAGCAACCCGGACTTCGGCGCGCTGACCAAGCTGTCCAACCAGTACGCGGCCATGCCGTCGCTGCACATCGGCTGGTCGCTGTGGTGCGGCGTGGTCATCGTGGCCGTGGCGCCGTACGTGTGGGCCAAGGCGCTGGGCGTGCTGTACCCGCTGCTGACCGCCGCGGTCATCGTCGGCACCGCGAACCACTGGGTGCTGGACGCGGTCGGCGGCGCGGTGGTGGTCGCGGCCGGGTTCGGGGTGCAGTACGTCCTGACGGGCATCGGCGGCCGGCCGGCGGAACGGCCCCGCGCGGCCGGCGCCGCCCTCCGCGCGGGCGGAGCGCGGGCCGCGGGGCTGCTGCGGCGGGTACGGGCGGGTACGGCCGGGGCGGAAGCCGGGGCCGAGTCCGGGTCTGGGTCCGGGGCCGAGTCCGGGGCTGGGGCTGGGGACGCCGGGCGGGCCTCGGGAGCCGCCGGTGCCGGGGACGCCGCCGGTGCCGGGGGCGGCGCGCCGTCCGCGTCGGACCTGCGCGAGCCGGGTGAACCCCGGGTCAAGTCGTGACGTCGAGATCCGAACGCCGTTGAACGGCTCCCGCGCGCCCCACTAGCGTGGGCGGCCAGAAACGTGTCCTCTGCACCGAAGAAGCCGAGGACCAGGGGGAAGGAAGTACCGGATGTCCATCAGCATGGCCGCCGTCGCGGCGTCGATGGCCGTCGTCACCGGCGGCGGGCTCGCCGTCGGCACCGGACAGGGCACGCACGCGATCGCGCACGAGCACTTCGTGGCCGTGGCCGACAGCGACACCTACCGGGCGGTGACCTACGACACCGCGGCGGTTCCGGCGGGCAGTCAGGTGACGGTCGTGTCCCACCCGGCCTCGGACGGCGGCACCCGTGTCGCCCTGATACTCGAAGGGGTCCAGCCCGACCGCACCTTCGGCGCCCACGTCCACCGCAACCGGTGCGGCGCCTCGCCCGGCGACTCCGGGTCCCACTACCAGAACGTGCCCGACCCGGTGACGCCGTCCACCGACCCGGCGTACGCCAACCCGGACAACGAGATCTGGCTCGACCTCACCACCGACGGCCACGGCGACGGCCACGCGGTGGCCGCGGTGGGCTGGCGCTTCCGGGCGGGCGAGGCCGCGTCCGTCGTCGTGCACGAGCACGCCACCGACACGCACCCGGGCCACGCGGGCACGGCGGGCGCGCGCCTGGCGTGCGTGGACGTGCCGCTGTCCTAGCCGCATGTCGGGGGCGCCGCCCGCTCGCCCGAAGGGGGTGAGCGAGCGGCGCCACGGCCGGCCCCCGGAGGTCAGGCGGGCGCGGCCACCGGCAGCCCCAGCCCCTGCGCCGCGGTGAGCAGCCGCTTGTCGTACGTCACGAACGCCGCGAGCTCCCCCCGCAGTTCCTCGGCCGTGGCGAGACGGATGGCGTCGAGCGACCGGAGATGCGGGTCCTGGTAGGCCGCCGCCCGGCGGCGTACGATCTGGTCGATCTCGAAGAATCCGATGGCGGCGAGCAGGCCGGGCAGTGCTGCCAGGGCGGGCGGGTCCGTTCGCGCGAGGGCTCGCGCCGCTTCCACCTCCGTCAGCGCGCTGCTGACCAGGTACTCGTCCGCCGGCTGGCTGAGCAGCCAGGCGCGCAGGGCTGCGGATTCCGCCTCGCGGTGCGCGAGTTTGAGCACCGCACACGTGTCGAGGTAGATCATCAGTAGCGTTCTTCGTCCCGCATCTCGGTCACGGTGCCGGACACGTTGTACTCCGGGCCGATGGTCGAGATCTCTTCGGGCAGGCCGCGGCGGCGGGCGGGCCGCAGGCGCCCCTCGGCGACCAGCCGGTCGTGCAGACTCTCCTGCTCTCCTATCGGGACGAGGCGCAGGATGGGCTTGCCGTGGTCGGTCACTTCGATGACCTCCCCCTGGCGGACCCGGTCCACGATCCGAGAGGTGTGATGACTCAGCTCCCGCAGTCCGATGCTGGCCATGCGGCAAAGTTACCACATGTGCCCACATCTGGAGGGGCTGTGCCCGCTCCGGGCCGGGACGTCGTCGAAACCCACCGGGACGTCGAAGGCCGCGCGGCGGGCGGCGCGGCGCAGCGCCTTCAGGACCGTGCCGCCCAGGGTCAGGGTCAGCGTCACCGTGACGACGGCCCGGGGCAGGTCCCAGCCCAGCGAGGTGGCCAGGCAGTAGGCGGCGAAGCGGGACAGGTTCTCGCTCGGCGGGTCGCCGGGCACGAACGACACGCCCGAGCCCAGGCCCGCCAGGTAAGGCCAGCCCTGGAGGTTCATCACCGTGCCGTAGAAGAGGGACGCCACGCACCCGTACGCGGCCAGCAGCAGCACCTCGCCGCGCCCGCGCAGCCGGTCCGCGCCGGGCAGCAGGCCCGCGCCCATGCCCACCCAGCCCATGGACAGCATCTGGAACGGCATCCACGGCCCCACCCCGCCCGTCAGCAGCGCCGACGCGAACATCGACACCCCGCCGAGCACGAAGCCGAAGCCGGGGCCCAGCGCCCGGCCGGACAGCACGATCAGGAAGAACATCGGCTCTATCCCGGCCGTCCCCGCGCCCAGCGGCCGCAGCGCCGCGCCCGCCGCCGCCAGTACGCCCAGCATCGCGACCGCCTTCGCGCCCAGCCCGGTGTCGGCGACGGCCGCCAGGACCACGGCGAGCAGCATCGGCAGCAGCGCCGCGAACAGCCAGGGCGCGTCGGCGGAGTGCGCCAGGCCCGACCCCGTACCGGCCAGCAGCGGCCAGCCGAAGGCGACCACGCCGACGGCCGACACCAGCGCGAGGGCCGCCACCGAGCGCGGCCCGAGGCGCACGGCGCGGGTACCGGACCGCCCCCGGTCGGCCGCGCTCACGCCGGACGCTCCGCCAGGGCCCGCCGCACCTGGCCCACCGTCAGCCACGGCAGCGGCGCCAGCACCTTGGCGACCTGCGGCGCGAACGCAGGGGAGGAGACGACGACCTCGGCCGCCGGGCCGTCCGCGACGACCTCGCCGTCGGCGAGCACCACCACCCGGTCGGCGAGTTCGGCGGCCAGCTCCACGTCGTGGGTGGCGAGCACGATCGCGTGCCCGTCCGCCGCCAGCGCGCGCAGCGTCTCCACCAGCCGGGCCTTGGCCGCGTAGTCCAGCCCGCGCGTGGGCTCGTCCAGCAGGAGCAGCGGCGGGCGGGCGGCGAGCACGACGGCCAGCGCCAGCGCCAGGCGCTGCCCCTCGGACAGGTCGCGCGGGTGGGCCGCCTCGGGCACGCCGGGCAGCAGCCCGGCGACCAGCGCCCGGCAGGTGCCCGGCGCGGCGCCCGCGTCCTGGTCGGCGGCCGCGCACTCGGCGGCCACCGTGTCGGCGTACAGCAGGTCGCGCGGCTCCTGCGGCACGAGCCCGACGTGGCGCAGCAGCTCCGCGGGCCGGGTGCGGTGCGGGGTGCGGCCGCCGGCCCGCACCGCGCCGGAGGCGGGCCGGTGTACGCCGGTGAAGGCGCCCAGCAGCGTCGACTTGCCCGCGCCGTTGCGGCCCATGAGCGCCACCGTCTCACCCGGGTACACGGCCAGGTCCACGCCGCGCAGCGCCTCCGTCGCGCCGTGCCGTACGGACAGGGCGACGGCCTCGCCGACCGGGGCGGCGTCAGCCGTGGGGCGGGGCGCGGGCTGCGGCACCCGCTCCAGGCGCTCCCGCAGGTCCCCCGCCCTGCGGCGCGCGTCCCGCACCGACAGCGGCGGCGGCGACCAGCCCGCGAGCCGGGCCAGGGCCACCACCGGCGGGTGGACCGGCGAGCGGGCCATGACCTCGGCGGGGTCGCCGGACACGGGCGGGGCGCCGGGGGCGGGCAGGAGCACCACCTGGTCCGCGTACTGCACGACCCGCTCCAGGCGGTGTTCGGCCATCAGCACCGTGGTACCCAGGTCGTGGACGAGCCGCTGGAGCACGGCCAGCACCTCCTCGGCCGCCGCCGGGTCGAGCGCGGACGTCGGCTCGTCCAGTACCAGGACCCGCGGGTGGGCCGTGAGCACCGACCCGATGGCCACCCGCTGCCGCTGTCCTCCGGAGAGCGTGGCGAGCGGACGGTCGCGCAGGTCGGCGAGGCCCAGCAGGTCCAGCGTCTCCTCCACCCTGCGGCGCATCACGCCGGGCGGGACGCCCAGGGACTCCATGCCGTAGGCCAGCTCCTCCTCGACGGTGTCGGTGACGAAGTGCGCCAGCGGGTCCTGGCCGACGGTGCCGACGGCGTCGGCCAGCTCGCGCGGCCGGTGGGTGCGGGTGTCGCGGCCCGCGACGGTGACCCGGCCGCGCAGCGTGCCGCCGGTGAAGTGCGGCACCAGGCCGGAGACGGCGCCCAGGAGTGTCGACTTGCCGACTCCGGACGGGCCGACGAGCAGGCACAGCTCCCCCTCGGCCACGGTCAGGTCGACGTCCTGGAGGGCGGGCCGCTCGGCCCGGTCGTAGGTGACCGACACCTGCTCGAAGCGGATCACTGCGGGGCCTCCTCGGGGCGGTGCGGGGGCGGCGTTCCACGGCCGGGAGCGGGGCCCGGGGCACGGTTACGGTCACGATCGGCTGCGGCTGCGGCTGCGGCTGCGGCTGCGGCTGCGGCTGCGGCTGCGGCTGCGGCTGCGGCTGCGGCTGCGGCTGCGGGTGCGGGGCCGGGTTCGGGTGCGCGGCCGGGGCCGGGCGGGCCGTCCGGGGCGGCCGTACGGGCCGGGGCGGGCCCACGCGCCGGGGACCGCGCCTCCTCCCGCCCGGCGTCCGGCGCCCGGGCGCGGTCCGGTGCCGGGGCGACGAGCGCGGGCAGCAGGCCCAGCAGCACCGACGCCGCGGGCCACAGCGGCAGCTCCGGGGCCGTGAGCGGGACGGCGGGCGGGTGCAGCGCGCCCGGCGCGTACGAGCCCGCCCAGATCGTCAGTCCGCCGACCGCCGCGCCCGACCCGGACACCAGCCACGCCCGCACGCCCCAGCGGTCCGGCCGGTAGCGGGTGCGCACCGAGCGGCGGCCGCCCAGCCACAGGCCGCCGAGCGCGGCGGCCAGGCCCGCGAGCAGCAGCGGCAGCCCGTACCGCCCGCCCTCGGCCGCCAGCAGCCCGTACGAACCGGCGCACACGCCCAGCAGGCCGCCCAGGACGAGCACGTGCGTGACGCGGCGGACGGCGGGCGGCACGCGCGCGGTACGGCCGTAGCCGCGCGCGTCCATGGCGGCGGCCAGGGCCACCGAGCGTTCCAGCGCGCCCTCCAGGACGGGCAGCCCGACCTGGAGCAGGGCGCGCACGCCGCGGTCCGGGCGGCCGCGCAGGCGGCGGGCCGCGCGCAGCCGCCGCACGTCGGCGACGAGGTTCGGGGCGAAGGTCATGGCGACGACGACGGCGACGCCCGCCTCGTACAGCGCGCCGGGCAGGGACTTCAGCAGGCGCGAGGGGCTGGCCAGCGCGTTGGCCGCGCCGACGCACACCAGCAGCGCCGCCAGCTTCAGCCCGTCGTACGCGGCGAAGGCCAGCCCCTCGGCCGTCACCCGGCCGCCGACCCGCACGCCCTCGGCCCAGCCGGGCAGCGGCAGCTCGGGCAGCGTGAACAGCACGCGTGTGCCGGGGACGGGCGAGCCCAGGAAGACCGCGAAGGCCAGCCGGATGGCCAGCACCACCAGGCCGAGCCGCAGGAACGCCCCGTACGAGCGGGCCCACGGCGCGTCCGTGCGGCGGGCCGCGACGACGTACCCGGCGACGCCGACGAGCAGGCCCAGCAGCAGCGGGTTGGTGGTGCGGGAGGCGGCGGTAGCGAGCCCGAGCGCCCACACCCACCACGCGCCCGCGTGCAGGGCGCCCGCGCGGGACGACCGCGACGCGGCGGGGCGCGGGTCGGGGTTGGGTGCCGGGCGCGGGTGCGGGTCGGCGTTTTGGGCGGTTCCGGGCGGCCGGTGCGCTCCCGCGCGGGCCGCGCGGCGCGGCGGCCACCAGGAGCGTGGCGGACGTGCGCGCGGCCCGGCGCCGGGCGGCCTCGGGGGCAGGCCGGTCATGGCCGTCGGCGGCGGGCCTGCCACACGGCGGCGGCGCCGAGCACGGCCACGGCGGCGATGCCGCCGATCAGCCCGGCCGACGGGCCGCCTCCGCCTCCGCCGCCGCCTCCGCCGCCGTCGGCCTGCCCGGTGCAGCCGGACTCCGGGTAGCCGGCGATGGCGCACAGCAGGCCCGTCGAGTCGTAGCGCAGCGGCTTCGCGACGGCCGCCAGCGCCTCGCCGGCCGTGGCGTCCGCGCGCACCCGCGCGCAGGCCGTACGGGCCGGCGGCGGCGTGGCGCCGCCGGGCGCGTCGGCGGCGGTGCCGAAGTCCAGGACGACGGCGACCCGTTTGGTGCCCCGCGCGGGACGCGCGCCGGGCGCGTCGCCGCAGACGGCCGCGAAGCCGGCGGCGCCGCGCGGCCGGGCGGCGCCGGGGGAGTCCTCGCTGGCCGCGAAGCGGAAGCCGATGCTGTCGCCGTCGCCCGGCCGGGCCGTGGCCGGGCCCTGCGTGGCGTACGTCCAGCCGTCGGCGCCCGCCTCCCGCTGCCAGAACGACCAGTAGCGCAGCGCGTCCGCGCGGGCGGGTCCGGCGCCGTACGCGAGGAGGAGCCCGGCGAGGAGCGCGAGGAGGAGGGAGAGCGTGTGGAGGGGGGCAGGCGTGCGCAGCGGGGCGCGGAGGGGCCGCCGCCGCGCCGGGGGCCGCGGGCTCGCGCCCGTGCCGCCGCC
>NZ_JAVSCF010000255.1:0-8982 GCF_031932565.1 Streptomyces sp. B1866 | reverse complement strand
GTGGAGTTCGTCGGTGCCCATCGCGCGCGCACCGGCTCACCGCGGACCCGGCGGCGCGGTCGCCGCGGCTCGCCAGGGGTACCTCGACCGACGGCGAGGAGTCCGCCCCCGCCGAGGCGGAGGGCGGTCCGTAGCGGCCGGTCGGCGGCTGCCTCCGGAATGTCACGGGTTCCAGCGGAAGCCGTGACGTCCCGGCGGCACCTGGCATGGGTTCGCCCGCACTCTCGCCCGTCCAGGCGGCCTCCGCCGACCCGGAAGGACACCGTGTACGTAACGGCCGCTGCCGCGCGGCCCCGGCCCCGGCCCCGTGACGGTGCGACCGGGTGCCCCGGCAGCGGTCTCTGCCGCGGTGCCCAGGGCGCCCTGGCAGAGGAACCACGTCTGCAAGGCTGTCCAGTTTTCCCGGGTAGACGACACCGCACCCGGCTGGTGCGGTCCCGGGTGTGCGGGGCCGCTGCCGACGTCGCGGCCCCGCACACCCGCAGGATCTCGGCGCACGGCACCACGCGCCTTCCGAGCAAGGCGCGTGGTGCCGGCTGGCGGTTCAGCACATGACGTAGTCGGCGCGGGTGGAGTTGTACGAGCACCTGTCCACGGTGCTTCCCGACGACCTGCGCAGCGTGGCCGTGTCCCGGTCGTTGTTCCACACGTAGGCCGACCGGCCCTGGTACAGGTGGGCCGTGGTGTTGCGGCCCTTCCCGGTGTGCACCGTGACCGTCCTGCCGGCGCCGAGGGTGTACGCGCCGAAGGTGTACCGGTGGTTCGCGGCGTCCGTCAGCGTCCAGCCCCTGAGGCTGACACCGCGGCTGGTGCTGTTCTTGATCTGCACGTATTCGCCGTTGAGGCTGGCGTTGGACCTGGTGTCGCTGCCCGGGCTGTCGTAGTAGATCTTGTGCAGGTGGACGGAGCCGGCAGCCTGCGCCTGGGCGGGCAGTAACACCATGCCGACGGCGGCTGCCGCGACGAGGGCGGCAGCGGTGAACGTGCGGGTGTGCGTCATGGATCGTCCTCACCGATCAGGCCGGGCACCCCCCAATATCGGGCCCGGCGTGATCGAGAGCTTAGGGGCCTGACGGCTGCCGCCCGGTATCGGCACAGAACCGGGCAGGAAACACATAGGTAACGGGCTGACAGGTAAGAGAGGTCGGGGTCTTCCCGCTCGTTCGTCCATGGCCGGGCAGCCGGGCCGAGCACCGCAGCATGTTCCGCTGGGTGTCGTCGATGACGGTCTGGACGGGATGAAGTCGCCGTCGGAGGTCTCGGTCCTGCCGGTCAGCGTGGGGTCCGCGGAGGTGCGACTCGTCTGCCGGTCGGCGGAAGTGCACGGGCTGCGGCGTCGACGTCAGACCGGGCGTGCAGGTCGCCTGTTCCTGGCCCGCGCAGAGGACGTAATCGACGGTGACGGCGTGGGCGGCGGTTGCCGGTCCCGCCGGTGGGAGAGCCGCAGCGCGCAGCAGCGCCGCCGCCGCTGAGGCGGGCGCGGTTCTCCTGGTCTTCAGTGCCCTCGGTACGCGCGTGGCAGACCCCTTCGTCCGAGGCGGGGCACGGTGGCCCCGTCGAATACGGCCGTGGTCACCCACGCGGCACGCCGTTGACATGCCCGTACAGGGGCGCACAGACGCCACCCGAGGCGCGCAGGGCAACCGGACACCTCCCGACCAGTGAGACGTGCCATCGAGCAGCGGTCGTCCGACTCCTCGGGCACGCCTTGGGTCTGACTCGGTCCCGCTCGTTGAGGGTGCCTTCTCCAGGGCTTGCGCTGGTCGGCGGCGAGCGGGGCAGCGAGGCGGGGGCGGCAGCCCTCCTGCCTGGCGATCAGCACCGGCTCAACGGGCGTGCTCCCGGCCGAGCGTTGGGCGGGGCGTCTTCCAACGAGCCGCGCAAGAGCGGGACTCGGCCTGCCCGGCGTCGCTCACGGCTGCGGGCCGGCGGGCGCCGCCGACGCGCACGTCTGCGACAGGTGTTCGCCGCGGGCCTGGTCTGCCCAGCTCTCCCGCCCGATCCGGGGCAGTGGCGCGCGCTTGGGCGCGCGGGACCCTGCCGAGCGCCGCCGGGCGGAGCGGGCTGGAAACAGCCCGCGTCGATCGATCACCTGGCGGGGAGGATCAGGCCGGTGCGCTCGGCACGGATACCACGAGGCAAGGGGAGTGCATGGGGTGGAGGGACGATCTCGCCGCGGTCCGCGAGGAGCTCGACGAGGTGCGCACAACGGTCGCGGTGGTGCACCAGACGCTGAGTAACCCGGCGGCCGGGCTGTCCGCGCTGCACGCGGACGTGGACCAGACGCGGATGAAACTCCTGGAAACCGTCTCCGGTGGGACGACCGGGCTGCGTGAGGAGAACCGGGAGCTGCGCCGCCGCCAAGAGAAGATGCTCAGCGACCTGGCCGATGTGCGTCGCGAAGTCCAGGCCCTGGTCCTGCGCCTGGAAGCGGTCCTGCCCGGCAGCCGGCCCGCCGTCCCGGCCGGGCAGGACGCCCAACCCGCGCCGGAGGCTCCGGAGACGGAGGACACCGAGCGGGAGGAAGCCGCGCGGACGGTGCCGCCCGGCTCCGGCGCGCCCGGCCCCGGGCCGGTGTCCCCCGGCAGTCTCGCCGGTGACGACGCGCCCCCGGCCCTGCCCGCCGCCGGTGCGGCCGAGGGCCAGCCGACCAGCCCCGCCCCGCAGGAGGAGACGCCCGTGCCCGACACGCCCCGCCCGGACCATGCCACCACGCCTGAAGCCCGGGCGCAGCGGTGGCAGGCGGTGAAGGCCGCCGCCGAGAAGGCCTACCACGCCGAGACCGGCGACGGGGAGGACGGCGTGCCGGACGGCGGCGTGCAGGCCGGACCGGACCCCGCCGCGGTGCCAGAGGCGACCGGCCCCGTCCCGGAGGGTGCCGGGGACGTGGCGCACGGGGTACTGCTGCTGAAGGCGGCCGCGGTGTCCTCGGCCACCGTGGTCTGCCACCGGGACACCTGGGAGTTCCTCACCGACCAGGCCGCCGGCCACCCGCACTTCCGCACCCCGTCCCAGGTCCAGGACACCGGCCAGGGCCGTATCGAGGCCGACGTCTCCGGCCGGTCCCTCATCGCCGTCCTGATCACCCTGTGGGACACCCGCCACCGGCCCGCCACCGCCGTCGGCGGAGACTGGGCCCTGGCCGCCACCCTCTACCACCGGATCGGAAGCGAGCTGCAGAGGGTCAGGCCGGGCACCGCGCGGCGTACCACCCGCATCGTCCTGGACGACGGCACCGCTGCCGACGGCATCAGCAGCCAGGACGGGAGTGCAGGCGGCAACCTGAACGGCCATGCGGTCGACTCGGGGCCGGCGGAGCCTGCCGAACCGCGGACCAGCACGCCGCGGGCGGCCGCGCGGCGCGGCAGCAGGCCGGCACGCGGCGCGGCGTAAGCCGCGCCGCCACGGTCGGCACGGCGGCGTCACGGCCCCGCCGGTGAGGCGCCGGCCGAGTGCGAGGCGGTACGCACGGCCGGCGCGGCGCGGGGCCCGTTGCCGTCCCGGCGTGAGCGAGTACGGGTCCCGGCGAGGATCTGGTGGCGGCGCGGCGGGAGCCGGGCCAGGTGTGGACGGGGGGCTGCCGTGGCCGGTGGAGCCCTCGCCGGGCTTCACCGGCTCCGCCCCGGGCGGCCGCACCGGCACCCGCTCCTGCCCGCCGCCTGGCACCGCGCCCGTGAACCCCTCCCACCCACGGAGCTGAGGACCCGATGGCGCTCGGCCGCCAGGAGTGTGAGCCCTTGACGGCCGCGCCCTTCACACGCCGGTCGGGGCCACCGGGGGCTAACGAGCTCGTGCACGGACGGTGCACCCCCGCTCGGCAAGCAGGGGCCGCACCTCGCCGACGGCCCGTTGATGGTGGAGCGGTCCACGCCGAACCAGCAGGCCAGCACATCGTGAGCAGCCCCGTGACGGAGGTGGACGAGGGTGGCCAGGAGTCGGTCGACGAACACCAGCCGGTGCTTCGCGCCGGCGCCCATGGCCCGCTTCCGCGGTCGGCAGGCAAGTCTGGCCTGGTGACGCTCATGCCACAACGGGCCTACCTCGGCCACCAGTTCAGCGATCACATCTGCCGACAAGCCCGTGATCCGGCGGTTACTGATGATCACTGCGCGAGTCGTGTTCCCCACCACCCGACCATGGTCAACCATCAAGGGCTCGACGTCTCACCGCCTACCGTGCACGAGCTCGTTAGGAGCCGTTCAGGTCCGTACGCGCCGCTGGATCTCGGTCAGGATCGCGGCGCGTTCCGAACACTCGCACGCATGGATGCGTGATGTCAGTCAACCGGTGACAGGAAAACGTGCGTCATCGATAAGGTCCGCTTTATGAAGGCAGGTAGGGGGGGATTTCGATGGGGCGCAGCCGTCTGCGCCGCACGGCGCGCCGCCGGTCCGGCCCGGCTGAGACGGCGGGACCGGACCGCACGCCGCCGGGGCGTGCAGGTGCGGGTCGCGGGCACGCGACCGGACCCTGGGATTCCAGCAGCTCGNGGCACGCGACCGGACCCTGGGATTCCAGCAGCTCGGCCGGTGGCGCTACCGGGCCCGCGGGCCCGGTAGCGCCACCGGCAGGACACCCTCACCGGCCGCGGCCCGCTCCGCCCGCCGTCACCGGTTCGCGCCGGTCCTGCTCGGAGCGTCCCGCTGCCTGTCCTCGGGCCACCGCCGCGGCCAGCACCACCGTCACCACGGCCAGCCCGGCGAAGTACAGCAGCGCTCCGTGGAACCCCGCCAGCACACCGCCGTCCCGCCCGGCGCCGAACACCGCCCCGGCCGCCATCACCCCGACGGAGTTCGCGACCTGCTGCGCCGTCGCCAGCAGCCCCGACGCCACTCCCGACAGCGACGCGTCCACACCGGACAGGACGAAACGGATCAGCACCGGTGCCACCATTCCGGCGCCCAGGCCGTTGACCACCAGGAACACCGTGACCAGCGCCCCGGCGGGACGGAACTGGCCCAGGCTCAGGGAGCCCAGGCCCGCGTAGCTCACGGCCATCAGCACCGGCCCGCAGGTGGTCAGCCATACGGCGTGGCGCGCCCGCACCCGGCCGCCGGCCACCGAGGCCACCAGGAACGCCGCGCCCAGCCCCGCGTACAGACCCGCCGACTCCAGCGGCGCCAGCCCCGCGCCGTCCTGGGCCGTCTGCGACAGCACCACGTAGAACGGCACCTGCGTGCCGAAGAACACCAGGCACAGCACCAGCCCGGCGCCGAAGGTCCACCGGCGGAACAGGGCGGTGTGCAGCAGCGGGGCCCCGCCCGCGCGGGTCAGCCGCCGCTCCCACAGCACGAAACCGGTGCCCGCAGCGGCCACTACCAGCAGCGCGGGCACCGCCCGTCGCGGCCCGCTCCCCGGCAGCGACCAGGGCAGCACCGCCGCGGCCACCGTGACGGCCAGCAGCGCGGCCCCGGGCAGGTCCAGCCGTCCGCGCCCGGCCCGCGCCCGGCCCGCGGGCAGCAGTCTGCGGCCCGCCACCAGCACCGCCGCGCACACCGGCACGTTCACCAGGAACGCCGACCGCCAGCCGCCGGCGGCGATGTCCAGCTCGGTCAGCACGCCGCCGCCCAGCTGGCCCAGTGTCGAGCCCGCTCCCAGCACCGCACCGAACGCCCCGACCGCGGCGCCCCGCCGCGCGGGCGGCAGGATGAGCTGGATACCGGCGAGGACCTGGGGGAACAGCAGCGCCGACCCGATCCCCTGCACCGCCCGCGCCGCCACCAGCACCTCGATCGAGGGGGCCAGCCCGCACCCGACGGAAGCGGCGCCGAACAGGCCGACACCGGCGAGGAACACCGGCCGGATCCCGTACCGGTCGCCCAGCCTGCCGCCCGTCACCAGCAGGCTCGCGTACGACAGCCCGTAGCCGGCCACGACCAGGTAGGCCTGCGCGTCCCCGGTGTCCAACTCCTGCCGGACCACCGGCAGCAGCACGTTGACCACCGAGATGTCGAAGATCGCCAGGAACTCCCCGACCAGCAGCACGCACACCGCGAGCACCGCCCCGCCGCCCCCCGGCGGGCCCGGGGTGGACCCGCTCACCCGGCTCCTCCCCCCGCCGTTCCGGCACCCCGGCTCAGCCGCAGCAGCCGGTACTCCACCGCGTGGTCCCGCTCCCGGACCTCCCGGGCCGCCACGGGCCCCAGGGCCACGCCCGCGTCACCGGCCAGCCGCCGCAGCAGTTCCACGTCCCCCCGGCTGCTGAATCCCAGCAGGGCGCTGCCGCCGGGGCGCACCCGGTCCAGGGCCTCGCGCAGGAACGCCCGGTGCGCCCGGTAGCCGGGGTCCACGTAGGCCAGGTCGTGCAGGGTCAGCCGGGTCAGCGTCTCGGGCGCGAGCACGAAGTTCGAATGCCAGAACACCAGGTCGAACGTCTCCCGCGGGGGCAGCGCGGCGAACATGTCGCTCTCCTGGCACCGCACGCGCCCGGCCACCCCGTGCCGGGCCGCGTTGGACTCGGTGTTGCGCACCGCGTGCGGATTGACGTCCGTCGCCACCACCTGCGCGCAGCCCGCCAGCGCGGCGCTGACGGCGATCACCCCGGCGCCGCAGCCGATCTCCAGCATCGACCCGCCGCGCGGGAGGTCCAGCAGGTTCAGGAACACCTCGGTGGACGCCGAGTAGACCGGCGGGAAGACCTCGTCGAACAGCGCCCAGTCACGGTCCGCGAGCCGGAACTCCGCCGGCCGGTCGCGGCGGCCGCGGCTGTCCCGGCTGCGCTGGAGCGAGCGCTGGTAGTCCCGCGCGACAGAAGCGGAATCGGTCATTCCCACCCCTCGCACCGCGCCGGGGACGTCCGCCCGCAGCCGGGGCAGCGCCTTCTCACCGAACAGGACCACCGACTCCCGGGCCAGCACCGGGTCCAGCGTGGAGAAGTTCACCTGGAGGCTGGCCACCTCGAAGCCACCGCAGCGGTCGTGGAACTCCCGCACCTGGTCCACGATGTCGTCCGGAGTGCCCACCAGCGCCGCCGAGCGGGCGAGCACGCTGTGGAAGTCGTCCGCCGCCAGCTTCTCGATCATCTGCCGGTAGCCGGGGTAGTCGGCACTCGACACGCCGCTGGTCCAGTCCGAGGCGGCGGCCGCCAGGCTCCGCAGGTAGGCGTTGACCGGTTCCTCGGCCCGCGCTCGGGCCAGCTCCCGGTCGGGGGCGCAGTGCATGTGGAAGGCGAGCATCACCCGGCCCCGCCCCGGATGCCCCGCGGCCTGCCACGCTTCGCGGTAGACCTCCAGGTTGCGGCGCATGGCGTCGGCGGCCAGCGGAATGGCCATGATGCCGCAGCCCAGTTCCCCGGCCGACCGGAAGCTGTGCTCGCTGGAGAGTGCGGCCACCCACAGCGGCGGGTGGGGCCGCTGCGTGGGCCGCGGGAGGGACGTGGTGGCCGGGAAGGAGTGGAAGCGGCCCGCCACGGCCACGTCCTCCTCGGTCAGCAGCCGCCGCACGGCGTCCACACCCTCGTCGAACCGGGCCCGGCTGGTGTCCATGTCCACGCCGAACCGCTGGAACTCGTGCGGCAGGAACGCACGGGCGAACCCCACCTCCAGCCGTCCCCCGGAGACGGCGTCCAGCATCCCGATCTCGCCGGCCAGCTTCAGCGGGTGGTTGAACGCGGGCAGCACCGCGCCGGTGATCAGCTTCAGGTTCCGGCTGCGGGCCGCGGCGGCGGCCAGGAACACGATCGGGTTCGGCGAGTAGCCGCCGTACTGGTGGAAGTAGTGCTCCACGATCCGTACGTGGTGGTAGCCCAGCCCGTCCGCCAGCTCCACCAGGTCCAGACACTCCGCGAAATACCGCTCCGCGGGTTTGACCCGGTGGTCCACGTCCGGGAAGAAGTTGATTCCGACCTCCATCGGCGATGCCCGTCCCCTCCGCCGCCTGACGCCCCGTAAATAATGCCGGAAAAATGCCGGACCGACACCGAGCCAGCTCATCCAGCAGAGCAGGAACGCATACACCCCGTCAAGCCGGACAGAATTTCGCGTGAAAAACGGTCCCGACCGCGTTGTCCACCATGTGGTCGCGGATTCATGGGACACCTTGACACCGGGTCAGAAGGATCCACATCCTGTCGTTAGATCGCTGCCGAGGGCACCGGTAGCCGTATCGCACGGGGGCCCGCCCGGGCAGCGGTCACGGGAGGACTGCCATAGGGGGAAAATCGAGCCGCAGCCTGTCCAACGGCTGACCTGCCGTTCCGGGCTGTTCACGGGCCGCGCCGCGGATCTTCACGCAGGTGACCGATGACATGCGATCGCGGTGCGGCGGCAGCACACGCACTTTCCCATCGAAAGCGGCCACCGCAGCGCGAACGCGCGGGCCGCGCGCTGGGACCTGCCGATGCGCCGAAATACGGGGGAAACAACGGTGCGCACTCTGCTCGTCGACAACTACGACTCATTCACCTACAACCTTTTCCACTATCTGGCCGAAATCAACGGCAGCGATCCGGTGGTGCTCCGCAACGACGAACCGTGCCCTTCTGCCGGAGAACTGCGGGAATTCGACAACGTGGTGGTCTCCCCGGGGCCCGGCACGCCCGAACGCCCCGAGGACTTCGGCATATGCCGGGAGATCATCGACAGCGGCGGACTGCCGCTGCTGGGCGTCTGCCTCGGCCATCAGGGAATATGCCATGCGGCCGGAGCCGCCGTCCGGCGGGCGCCGGAAATCCGCCACGGCCGGGTGTCCCCGGTCATGCACACCGGAACGGACCTGTTCGCCGGGCTGCCGTCGCCGTTCGACGCCGTCCGCTACCACTCCCTGGCCGTCGGCGACCTGCCGGAGGAACTGGAGGCCCTGGCCTGGACCCCGGACGGGGTGCTGATGGGCGTACGCCACCGGCACCGCCCGCAGTGGGGCGTGCAGTTCCACCCCGAGTCGGTGTGCACCGAGCACGGTCACCGCCTGCTGCGCAACTTCCGCGACCTCACCGCCCGGTGGCAGCGGCGACCGGGCCACCGGCCGCCGCGCCCGGCCGCCCGG
>NZ_JAVSCF010000254.1:0-9027 GCF_031932565.1 Streptomyces sp. B1866 | reverse complement strand
TGACGGCGGCGGGCCGGGGACGGGCCGCGGCGCGGCGCGGCGGACATCGGACCTGTGGCGTGGTGCCATGGACGGCGGGCGCGGAGCGCCCCGGCGGGGTCGCGCGACGGCGGGGGAAGCCGCCCGCGCGGGCGCCATAACAGATCGGATGAATATGGAGCGGCGTTTCCGGGATGAGGCTGCGAGCACCACCCCGGGAAGCCGTAGGCTGGGGGCGCACAGCATGCACGGCATGAGGAACGGCGAGCCGGTGGCGGCAGGGGTTCCCCGCACGCGCCGGTCGGAAGGAGGCGCTGGGTGATCGAGCTTGAGGGAGTTCCCGAGCTGATCGACCCGGTCATGATCTGTGCCTTCGAGGGCTGGAACGACGCCGGGGACGCCGCCTCCACGGCGGTCGGGCACCTGGACCGGGAGTGGAAGGGCGAGGTCTTCGCGGCGCTCGACGCCGAGGACTACTACGACTTCCAGGTCAACCGGCCCACCGTGTCGCTGGACGGCGGGATCCGCAAGGTCACCTGGCCCACCACGCGGCTGTCCGTGGTCCGGGCGAGCGCCGGCGACCGGCCGCGCGACCTGGTGCTGGTGCGGGGCATCGAGCCGAGCATGCGCTGGCGGTCGTTCTGCAACGAGATCCTGGGGTTCGCCCACGAGTTGGGCGTGGAGATGGTCGTGGTCCTGGGGGCGCTGCTCGGCGACACCCCGCACACCCGGCCGGTCCCGGTCAGCGGGGTCACCTCCGACCCGGACCTGGCCGACAGCCTGGATCTGGAGGAGACCCGCTATGAGGGCCCGACCGGCATCGTCGGCATTCTCCAGGAGGCGTGCTCGCACGCGGGCGTGCCCGCCGTGAGCCTGTGGGCGGCCGTCCCGCACTACGTCTCCCAGCCGCCGAACCCCAAGGCGACGCTGGCGCTGCTGAACCGCCTCGAAGACCTGATCGGCATCCGCGTCCCGCTCGGCGAGCTGCCGGAGGACGCGCGCGCCTGGCAGCTCGGCGTCGACCAGCTCGCCGCCGAGGACAGCGAGGTCGCCGAGTACGTCCAGTCGCTGGAGGAGGCCCGGGACACCGCCGACCTGCCGGAGGCGTCGGGCGAGGCCATCGCCCGCGAGTTCGAGCGCTACCTGCGGCGGCGCGACGGCCAGCCCGGGCCGGGCGGCCACGCCACCGAGGGCGGCGGCGTGGCGGACGGCAGGGAGGGCGGCGCGTACCGGCGCGACACCCCGGGCGGCGGGCCCGCGCGCCCGCGCAGGACCCCGCCGAAGGACGAGACGCCGGACGGCGCGGAGGACCGCGGCGACGGCGAGGACCGCCCGGAGGAGCGGGGCTGAGCCCTGCGGGCGGCGCCTGACGACGCGGTACGGCCCGCCCGGGTGCCCGGGGCGGGCCGCGGGTGGTCGGACCGGTGCCGTCGGGCCGAGCCTCGGCGCCGTCGGGCCGGTCCGGAGCGCCGAACCGCCTTCGGGCCCTCGCGGCTCCGGGGCGCGCGTCCGGGCCCGTACGCGCGCGTGCCGCCGTACAGGCATGTGCCGCGCGTACGGCCCGTGCGAGTGGGCCGGACGCGTACGGGCCGCCAGGGGCGCGTACGCGTCCGGCCGCCCTACCGGCGGGGCGGGCCCGTGCGGCTCACAGCGCCACGCCCAGCAGCGCGTCGACGGCGCGTGAGACGACGCCGGGCGCCCCCTCGTCCGTCCCTCCGCCCGACCGCTGCGCCTCGGCCCAGCGGTCGACGGCGGCGAGCGCGGCGGGCGTGTCGAGGTCCCGCGCGAGCGCGTCGCGGATCTCCTCCACGAGCGCGCCGGCCGGGGGCCCGTCCGGGCGGGACACCGCGGCGCGCCAGCGGCCGAGGCGGTCCACGGCCTCCCGCAGCACCTGGTCGGTCCACTCCCAGTCCGAGCGGTAGTGCCGGGAGTGCAGGGCCAGGCGGATGGCCGCGGGGTCCACGCCGTCGCGGCGCAGCGCCGAGACGAAGACCAGGTTGCCCTTCGACTTCGACATCTTCTCGCCGTTCAGGCCGACCATCCCGGCGTGCACGTACGCCTTCGCGAACGGCCGCTCGCCGGTGAGGACCTGGGCGTGCGAGGCGCCCATCTCGTGGTGCGGGAAGGCGAGATCGGAGCCGCCGCCCTGCACGTCGAAGCCCATGCCGAGGTGGTCCAGGGCGATGGCGACGCACTCGATGTGCCAGCCGGGCCGCCCGCGTCCGAGCGAGCCGCCGTCCCAGCTCGGCTCGCCCGGGCGGGCGGCCATCCACAGCAGCGGGTCGAGCGGGTTCTTCTTGCCGGGGCGGTCCGGGTCGCCGCCGCGCTCGGCGGACAGCAGCCGCATCGCGCCCGCGTCGAGCCGGGAGACCGACCCGAAGGACGGGTCGGACTCCACGGAGAAGTAGACGTCGCCTTCCAACTCGTAGGCGGCGCCCGCGTCCCGCAGCCGCTCGACCAGCGGCACGATGCCGGGGATCGCCTCGACGGCGCCGATGTAGGCGCGCGGCGGCAGGATCCGCAGGGCCGTCATGTCCTCGCGGAACAGCGCGGTCTCACGCTGCGCCAGGGCCGTCCAGTCGTCACCGCTGGCCTGGGCGCGCTCCAGCAGGGGATCGTCGATGTCGGTGACGTTCTGTACGTAGTGAACCTGCCGCTTGGTGTCGAGCCACACGCGCTGGACGAGGTCGAACGCGTTGTAGGTCGCCGCGTGTCCCAGGTGGGTGGCGTCGTACGGCGTGATGCCGCAGACGTAGATGCGGGCGACGGGGCCGGGATCGAGAGTGATCAGTCTCCCGGTCGCGGTGTCGTGGATCCTCAGGTCACGGCCACTGCCGGGCAGGGCGGGAACCTCTGAAGCGGGCCAGGCATACATGCTTTGAGCGTAACCGGACACACGTTCCGGATACGAACGGGAGTGGCGCTTCGTGACTGCCGGGGACCCTCGCGCGGCGCCCGCGGACGCCGTCCGGTCGCGCGGCGGGCGCGCGCACCGGTTCAGATCGGCGGCCAGGGAATGGCCGGCCACCGGCCGCCGGGCTCGGGGTGCCGCCCGGTGCGCAGCAGCGCGGCGACCCGCGCGCGCAGCGCGTCCAGCTCGGCGCCGGTGATCAGCCCGGCCAGCCGGGCGGCGAGCGGGCCGCCGCCGGCCAGCTCCGCCGCCAGCCGCCCCAGGACCTCCCGCGCCTCCGCGGGCAGCGGCTCGCCCGCCCAGCCCCACAGCAGCGTGCGCAGCTTGTCCTCCGCGTTGAAGGTCACACCGTGGTCGATCGCGTACAGCCCGCCGTCGGCGGTCGGCAGCAGGTGGCCGCCCTTGCGGTCACCGTTGTTGATCACCGCGTCCAGGACGGCGAGGCGGCGCAGCCGGGGGTCGTCGGCGTGCACCAGCAGAGCCGTGCGCCCGTCGCCCACCTCGGCGTGCCCCACGGCCTTCCAGCCGGGCCCGGGCTCGTCGCCGTCGACGAGCGCGAGCAGCCGCGGCGCCCGGTCGTCGTCCTCGCCGTCGGCCGCCTCGATCCACAGCTGGCACATGCCCGGCCCGTACGGCCCGTCGCGCAGCACGGTGGGCGGGATCAGGCCCCAGCCGGTCGCCTCGGACAGCTCGTACGCCGCGACCTCACGCTGGGCGAGCGTGCCGTCGGGGAAGTCCCACAGCGGCCGCTCCCCGGCCACCGGCTTGTACACGCACGGCAGGCTGTTGCCGTCCCCGGCGACGGTGCAGAACAGGACCGCGTTCGACGCCTCCCGGACCTGGCCGCGCACCGTCAGCTCGCCCCGCGCCAGCAGCTCCGCGGCAGGCGGCGGCCCGGTCGGCGGCCCCTCCGACGGGCCGTCCGGCGGGCCGGAGGGCCCGTCCCCGGCGGGCTCCGCGGACGCGGACGCCGCGGGGAGACGGCCGGCGGCGGCCGCCCGCGCGGGCGGCGTCAGGCCGCTCCGCGGCGGTATCCGTTCTGGCGCGGACATACGTGTCCCTCCGGGTCGAGCGGCAGACTGCACAGCGGGCACGGCGGGCGGCCGGCGTTGACGACCTCCATCGCGCGCTTGGCGAAGGCGCGCGCCATGGTGCCGGTCAGCCGCACCCGCAGCATCGGCGGCCCGTTCGTCTCGTCCTGGAGCAGCCGTTCCTCGGCCTCCGCGAGGTCCTCCTCGGACTCCGCGTCCAGCTCCACGATCGCCTGGGCCTCCACGATCATGCGCTGCTCCTCGGCGTCCCAGGCCAGCGCCATGGTGCCGACCCGGAACTCCTCCTCCACGGGAGCGTCGAGCGGCGCGGTGTCGGTCATCTCGGAGGGTGCGACGGCCGGCACGGGCGCGCTGCCTCCGGTGCGCCGCACGACCTCGTCCAGCAGCTCGTCGATCCGCTCGGCGAGTGCCGCGACCTGGGTCTTCTCCAGCGCCACGCTGGTGGTCCGGCCGCCTCCGGACGCCTGGAGGAAGAAGGTTCGGCGGCCCGGCAGCCCGACCGTACCGGCGATGAAGCGGTCCGGTGGGTCATAGAGGAACACCTGACGGGACAACGTCCTGCTCCATTTGCTGTGAGGACTGGGCTGTGGTCTGGGCTGTTTCGATGGACTGCGCTGGGTCGGAACTGCTGGTGCCTGGTGCCGGTCCGGCCTGCCGGGGCCGTGGTCGGTGACATGCCCGCAGCCGGCCGAGGGGCCCGGCCGGCGCGCTCCCGCGCACGGTCGCCACGGCGGAGGGCCACCGCTGCACCACCCTACTGCGCCCGGCGATCACGGTGTTCCCGCGTCACCGCCCACCGTGGCCTGTCCGGACGGCTCCTGCCGCGGCTCCTCGCGCGGCGCCAGGCTCCCCAGGTCCCCCGTCTCGCCGAGCCGCACCACGAAGGGCCGCAGCGGCGTGTAGCGGATGGCCGTGACCGAGCACGGTTCGACGGAGATGCGCTGGAAGAGGTCGAGGTGCATGCCGAGCGCGTCGGCGACGACCGCCTTGATGATGTCGCCGTGCGAGCACATCAGGTAGACGGCGCCGGCGCCGTGCTGCTCCTCGATCCGGGCGTTCCAGTCGCGGACCGCCTCGACCGCGCGCGCCTGCATGGCCCGTACGGACTCCCCGCCCGGGAAGGCGGCGGCGGACGGGTGCTGCTGGACGACGGTCATCAGCGGCTCGTCGGCCAGCTCCGCGAGCTTGCGCCCCGACCAGTCCCCGTAGTGGCACTCGCCGATCCGCTCGTCCGTGTGCAGCGGCAGCGCGGGCCGGGTGTCGAGCAGCGGGGCGAGGGTCTCGCGGCAGCGCTGGAGCGGGCTGGCGACTGCGGCGGCCAGCGGCAGGGCCGCGAGGCGCGCGGGCAGGGCGGCGGCCTGGGCCGCCCCGTGGTCGTCGAGGGCGATACCGGGGGTCCAGCCCGCGAGCACTCCCGCGGTGTTGGCGGTGGACCGGCCGTGCCGGACGAGTATCAGCGTGGGCATGGCTGCCACCCTACGGCCGTGCGGCCGCGCCGACACCGCGCCGCCTGCCGTGCGCGGGGCTCCCCGGGCACGGTGTCCCCCTTGCGCGGGGCTCCCCGCCCGCCGTGCTCCCCGTGCGTTCTGCCCGCGAGAGCGGCAGAATGCGCGGGTGATCGTGGACTGCGCCATCTACCGCGACGGGTGCCGCGTCGAGGGGCCCGCCGACTTCTCCGATGCCCTGGACCAGGCGCGGGCGGCCGGGAACGCCTTCCTGTGGATCGGCCTGCACGAGCCGACGGAGAAGGAGTTCGAGCTGGTCACCAGCGAGTTCGGGCTGCACCCGCTGGCCGTGGAGGACGCGCTGACCGCGCACCAGCGGCCCAAGCTGGAGGTCTACGAGGACTCGCTGTTCCTGGTGCTCAAGCCCGTCCTGTACGACGACGCGGAAAGCACCGTTACGGGTGGTGAGCTGATGGTGTTCGTCGGTGACTCCTTCGTGGTGACCGTGCGGCACGGCGCGGCCAATCCGCTGCGCGAGGTGCGCGAACGGCTGGAGCGCAGCCCGGACGTGCTCCAGCACGGTCCGACGGCCGTGATGTACGCGGTGTCCGACGCGGTGGTCGACCACTACCTGGACGTCGCGGACGAGCTGCACATCGACCTGGAGGAGCTGGAGGCGGAGGTGTTCGCGCCGGACGCCGGCCGGGTGTCGCGGACGGCGGGGAGGATCTACGCCTTCAAGCGGCAGGTGCTGGAGTTCCGCCGGGCGGCGGGCCCGCTGGCGGAGCCGATGGCGCGGCTCGCGCGGGCGGGCGTCCCGTTCGTGCACGCCGGCTCGCAGCCGTTCTTCCGGGACGTCCACGACCACCTCACGCGCGTGAACGAGCACGCCGACAGCTTCGACCGGCTGCTGTCGGACGTTCTGTCGGCGCACCTGGCGCAGATGGGCGTACGGCAGAACGACGACATGCGCAAGATCTCGGCCTGGGCGGCGATGGTGGCCGTCCCGACGATGATCGCCGGGATCTACGGCATGAACTTCCACGACATGCCCGAGCTGCGGCAGCCGTGGGGCTATCCGGCGGCCGTCGCGCTCATGGCGGCGCTGGTCGCCGGGCTGTACCGCTTCTTCAAGCGGCGCGGCTGGCTCTGATCCGGCCCGGGCCACCGGCCGCGCGTCCCAGGGACGTACGCGGGCCCGCCGCGGCCGCGTGCCGGCCCGTACGGGCCGCAGCGGGCCGGCGGGCGTTCAGGCCAGCCCGGCGCGCTCCAGGGCCTCGACCCCCGCGCGCAGCCCGGTGATCCGCTCCTCGCGCGTGAAGCCCGCGGGCGACAGGGACAGCGTGGTGACGCCCGCCTCCGCGTACGCGCGCATGCGGTCGGCGATCCGCTCGACCGGGCCGATGAGCGCGGTGGAGTCGATGAGCCGGTGCGGGACGGCGGCGGCCGCGCCCTGCTTGTCGCCGGCCAGGTAGCGCTCCTGGATCTCGGCGGCCTCCTTCTCGTACCCCAGGCGGCGGGCCAGCTGGTTGTAGAAGTTCTGCCGGGCGCTGCCCATCCCGCCCACGTACAGGGCCGTGTACGGGCGGAAGTGGTCGGCCAGCGCCGGGACGTCGTCGCCGACGGCGAAGGGGACGGTGGGCACGACGTCGAAGCCGTCCAGGGTCAGGCCCGCCTTCTCGCGGCCCGCGCGGAGCGACGCCAGGGTGGTCTCCTCGGCCTGTTCGGGCAGGAAGAACAGCAGCAGCGCGCCGTCGGCGATCTCGCCGGTCTGCTCCAGGTTCTTCGGGCCCATGGCGGCGATGTAGAGCGGCACGCGCTCGCGCACCGGGTGCACGGTGAGCTTGAGCGGCTTGCCGGGGCCGCCGGGCAGCGGCAGGGTCCAGTGTTCGCCCTGGTGGGTCAGGCGCTCGCGGGCCATGGCCTTGCGGACGATCTCCACGTACTCGCGCGTGCGGGCGAGCGGCTTGTCGAACCGCACGCCGTACCACCCCTCGGACACCTGCGGGCCCGACACCCCGAGGCCGAGCCGGAAGCGGCCCTGGGAGAGCGTGTCGAGGGTCGCGGCGGTCATCGCCGTCATGGCCGGAGTGCGGGCGGGGATCTGGAAGATGGCCGAGCCCACGTCGATGCGCTCGGTCCGGGCGGCCACCCAGGCGAGGACGGTCGCGGCGTCGGAGCCGTAGGCCTCGGCGGCCCAGCACACCGCGTAGCCGAGCCGGTCGGCCTCCCGGGCGACCGCGAGGTTGTCCGCGTCCATCCCGGCGCCCCAGTAGCCGAGGTTGATTCCGAGCCGCACGGCACACCCCTTAGTCGTCGCTGTCCTGCTTGCCCGTCGCTGTCCTGTCCGCTGATGCGGTTACCCGGCAACCCTTCCGGTACCACCTGCCACCCGGGTCCTACTTGCGGGTAACCCCCGGTGCGAGGACTGTATCGCGGGCTCGCGCGGGAACGTAAGCACCGGCGCACGCGTGTGCGGGACTTGGGGTTGTCCACAGGCCCGAGCGCCCCCCGCGGCCCGGCCAGTAACCTCAACGGCCATGGAGCTAAGGCATCTCGGCCGCACGGGCCTGCGCGTCTCCCGGATCGGGCTCGGCACGCTCACCTGGGGGCGGGACACCGACGAGCGGGACGCCGCGGACCAGCTCAAGGCGTTCTGGGAGGCGGGCGGGACGCTGGTCGACACCGCCGACGTGTACGCGGACGGCGGCGCCGAATACCTCCTGGGGCGGCTCGTGGAGGACCTGGTGCCGCGCCGCGACCTGGTGATCGCCACGAAGGCGGGCAGCGTCCCCGACCCGGACCGCCGCTTCGACGGCTCGCGCGGCCACCTGCTGGCCGCGCTCGACGCCTCGCTGGAGCGGTTGGGCACCGACCACGTCGACCTGTGGCAGGTGCACGCCTTCGACCCGGACACGCCGCTGGAGGAGACGCTCCAGGCCCTGGACATCGCGGTCGCCAGCGGGCGGGCGCGCTACGTCGGCGTGTCCAACTTCTGCGGCTGGCAGCTGGCGAAGGCCGCCACCTGGCAGGCGGTCTCGCCGCGGGCCCAGACCCGGCTCGCCAGCACCCAGATGGAGTACTCGCTGCTCCAGCGCGGCATCGAGCGCGAGGTGCTGCCCGCCGCCGCGGACCTGGGGCTGGGCGTGCTGCCGTCCTCACCGCTCGGACGCGGCGTGCTCACCGGCAAGTACCGGCGCGCCACACCGGCCGACTCGCGCGGCGCCTCCCCGCACCTGGCGCCGTTCGTCGCCCCGTATCTGGACGAGGAGGCCGGGCGGATCGTGGAGGCGGTCGCCACCGCGGCCGACGGCCTGGCGACCACGGCGCTCGGCGTGGCGCTGGCGTGGGTGCGGGACCGGCCGGGCGTGACGGCTCCGATCGTCGGCGCGCGCACCGCGCGGCAGCTTGAAGCCGCGTTGTCAGTGGAGGCCCTTACGCTGCCTGACGAGATCAGCAAGGCGCTGGACGACGTGTCGGCGCCCGTGCACCGCTACCCCGACCACGACTGGAGCACGCTGTGAGCACCGACCGCGCAGGCTTCGCCGACCGCCTCGCCGAGGGCGCCGCGCCCGGGCCCGGGCCGCAGGCGCCGGCGGCCGAGCGCGGCGGCGGTCCCCCGGCGGCGGCAGGCGACGGC
>NZ_JAVSCF010000253.1:0-9033 GCF_031932565.1 Streptomyces sp. B1866 | reverse complement strand
CGGCCGGGCGCGCGCGGCGGCCCGGGCGGGGCGGGAGGCCCGGCAGGCCGCCCGCGCGCAGGGCCGCGGGTCCGGAGCGGGCCGCGGGGTCGACCAGCGACTGGTACGGGCCGACCGCCCGCTCCCCGACGGCCTGGAGCGCCGACCACATCGTCACCTGGTTGGCGGACAGCACCGGCATCCGCAGCTCGGCCTCCAACTGCGGGATCACGTCGTACGTCGGCAGGTTCGTGCAGCTGATGAACAGCGCGTCGGCCGCCTCGACCGCCGCCCGCCGGGCCATCTCGGCCACCTCGCGGTAGGACACCTTCCAGATGTGCCGGGTCAGGCCCAGGCTGGCCCGCCCGGTGACCGTGACCCCGGCCTCGGCCAGGTACTCCGCCAGCGCGTCGGTGACCGAGCGGGTGTAAGGGGTGACCAGCGCGACGCGGCGCGCGCCGACCTCGGCCAGCGCGCGCAGCAGCGCGCCGGACGTGGTGACCGCGGGCACCCGGCCGACCTGCGCCATGGCCGCGCAGATGGCCCGCTCCGCCGCGACCCCGTCCACGAAGCTGCCCGAGGCGCACGCGTAGGCGACCACCTCCGGGGCGACGGCGGACAGCGTCCCCACGGCCTCGCGCAGCGTCTCGTGCTCGCTGACGAGCCGCGCGAGGTCCATGCTCACCTCGACGGGGACGAACGGCGTTCGGGTCAGGTGCAGCGACACCTCGTCCGGTACCCAGCGGCGCAGCTCCCGGCCGAGCGCGAAGTCGAACGGCGCCACCACGCCCACGCCGCGCCGCGGGTGCGGGCCACCCAGGAAGGAGATGTCCATGTCGAGTCCCAATGCAGACGGCGGCTGACGTTCGGAGTGGTCACGGGCGGGTGGTGCGGAAGGCCGGGGCCGCGGGACGTACGGTCGCCGGCGACCGCGGGGTGGCCGCGTGCCTGGCGTGGTCGGTCCGCGCGCCTTCGGCGTCGCGCCGCGCGGCGTCGCGTGATGTGGGCACGCCTCGCCGCGTGGCTGCAATAGCCAACCGGATCTACGTTTCCAAACGGTTTCTTTGCCGTGTCCGGCAGCACAGTTGTCGTTTTCGGCGCGGATTCGCGGGTCCCGGGCGGTCCGAAGGCCCGTCTCCGCCGGCCCGCGCGGGAGGGCAGGGCGCGGGCCCGCGCCCCGGCAGGCGCTCCCGAGCGGTCACGCCCGGTGGAAGCTCAGCGTCTCCCCCAGCGCCCCTGCCCGCCACAGGTCGTGGCAGGCGTCGGCCATCCGCTCCAGGCCGTCGATCACCGAGCCCCACACGATGCCGGGCACGAAGCCGGTGTCCCCGTTGACCAGCAGGTTGTTGCGCTCGTAGAACAGCGCCAGGTCGACCACCGTCCGCTGGCCCAGCACGTCGCTGGCCTGGGGCCCGTACCCGTACGCCGCCGTGTTGAGCGTGGTGTCGGTGAAGGTGAAGTAGCACAGGTCGCCGGGGATGGGGGTGATCGTGGGGTTCTCCAGCGCCGGCTCGCGCGGAGCGAACGGCGACATCAGCGCGTAGATCTCGTTACGCGCGTACTTGGCGTGGTAGACGGCGCCTCCCAGCGGCAGCGCGCTCCACACCGCCTCGCAGGTGGCGGGCGCGCGGTCGGCGAGGAGTCGCGCGGTACAGCTCACCCCGCGCTTGTCGAGCGACACTCGAACAAATCGGCTTGTCATCGACTTTCCTCCCATCCGCCCTGAAAACCACTGTCGTATGGGTCCGCCCCGCGCGCGAACGGATCAAGGGCGGCCCCGGGCCCGTACGGCCCGGACCAGGGGCGGGCCGGACGCGGGCGCGGCGGCCGACGGGCGCGCAGAGGCCCCGGGGGCGCGGCCAGTCCCGGGGAGGCCACCGCGCGCCGCCCCCGGCGCATCGCCCCAGACCGCGCGCCCCCGGCGACGGCCGCCGAGAGCAGGCTCCACGACTGAAGATTTGTCAACACCCGCCACCGGCCCGGCTTTCCGTCGCTATCTTTGATGACGTATCCGACACAGCCGATCACGACCTGTGAGGGGGTGGCCGTGGCGCTCGGTCCCGAGCCGACCGCGCCGTTCCGCGCGGTCCGGCACGCGCTGCGCGTCCTGGACGTCGTGTCCCGGCGGGCCGGCGGCGGCGTGCCCGGCCCCCAGCTCGCCCGCGAGGCCGGTCTCGCACCCGCCCGCCTCGACCCCCTGCTGCGCATGCTGCTCCGCGAGGAGTACGTGCGGCGGATCCCCGACGGCGCGTACGTGCCGGGCCCGTCCCTGCTGCTGCTCGGCTCGACCGGCGCCGCGCGCGAGGCCGCCGCGGCGGACGCCCTGCGCCGGGCGCTCGGCGCGCTGCGCGACGCCGTGGGCGCGGCGGTCTACGTCGCCTGGTACGTCGACGGCGAGATCGCGATCACGCAGTGCGCCGACGGACCCGGCACCCCGCGGGTCCACGAATGGGTGGACTTCCGGTCGGCGGCCCACGCCATGGCGGCCGGGAAGTGCCTGCTGGCCCAGCTCGATCCCGACGGCCGCCGCGACCACCTCGCCCGGCACCGGGCCGTCCGGCTCACCTCGCGCACCACCACCAGCGCGGAGGCGCTGCTGCGCAGGCTGGACGCGCAGTCGCCCGGCGCGCCCGTGCTCGACCTCCAGGAGTACGCGGTCGGCACCGTCTGCGCGGCCGTACCGGCGACGGCCGTCCCCCCGGCGGCCCCGGCGGGCGGGCGCGCCGCGGGCTGCCTGGCGCTGTCGCTGCCGGTGTCCCGGGCGCACCGGCTGCGGCACGCGGCGCGGACGCTGAACCGCGAGGCCGCGCCGGTCCTGCTGTCGCTGTCGATATGACCGCCCCGCGCGCGACCGCCCCACGCGGCGGCGGCCCGCGCGGGGCGGTCGACCGGCGGCGACGACCGGCGGGACGGCGGACGGGCCCGGCACGGCGGACGCCCGGACGCGAGCCGTCAGAAGGCCGCGGCCGGACCGGCACCACACGACGACACGAGCGAGCGAAGGGGACGCGGCGATGGCGGGCGGCGACAGGACACGGCGGCACTTCCTGGGCACGGCGGGCGGGGCGGGCGGCGCCCTGGCCCTGGGCGGCGCGGCCTCCGGAGCGGCGGCGGCCGACAGGACGGCGACGACCGGCAGGGCCACGGCGACCGGCGGGGCGGCGGCGGACCGGCGGCGGACCGTGGCCGTGCTCGGCGGCGGCGTCTCGGGGCTGAGCGCCGCCCACGAGCTGGCCGAGCGGGGCTTCGCGGTCACGGTCTACGAGCGCCTGCCCGCCCTCGGCGGCAAGGCCCGCAGCATGGACGTACCCGGGACCGGCACGGGCGGCCGCAGGCCCCTGCCCGGGGAGCACGGCTTCCGCTTCTTCCCGGGCTTCTACCGCAACCTGCCCGACACGCTGCGCCGCATCCCCTTCCCCGGCAACCCGCGCGGCGTGCACGACAACCTGGTCAACTCCACCGAGGTGCTGCTCCCCCGCAACGGCCACCGCCCCGACCTGCGCTTCCCGTTCCGTACGCTGCTCGCGCCGCCGGACCCCGGCGAGCTGCTGCCGAACGCCCTGGTCCAGCTGCTCGCCGGGGTGCTGGACACCGCGCTGCGCCTGCCCGCCACCGAGACGCTGTACTTCGCGAACCGCCTCCTGGTGCACTTCACCAGCTGCGACGCGCGCCGCGAGCAGGAGTGGGAGCGGATGCCGTGGTGGGACTTCGTACGGGCCGAGCGCATGTCGTACGACTACCAGCGGCTGCTGGCGGTGGGCATCACCCGCAACATCGTCGCCACCAAGGCCGAGGAGGCCAGCACCCGCACCGTCGCCCGCATCCTCCAGGCGTTCGTCTACAACATCTTGGGACGCGGCGCCGACGGCCAGCCGGACCGGGTGCTGAACGCGCCGACCAGCGAGGCGTGGATCGGCCCCTGGGAGGCGTACCTGCGCGGGCTCGGCGTGCGCTTCCGGCTCGGCAGCGAGGTGACCGAGCTGGCGTACGACGGCGGGCGGATCACCGGCGTCCGCCTGCGCGACCCGGCGACCGGCGCCGCGCGCGTCGCGACCGCCGACTACTACCTCAGCGCCCTGCCCGTGGAGCACGCCCGCCGGACCTGGGGCCCCGCGCTGCGCGCCGCCGACCCGCGGCTGGCGCGCTGCGACCGGCTGGTGACGGACTGGATGGTCGGCGTGCAGTTCTACCTGCGCCGCCGCATGCCCCTCGTGCACGGGCACCTGGACCTCGTGGACACGCCGTGGTCGGTGACGGGAATCGGCCAGGGCCAGTTCTGGCGCGGCCGCGACTTCCCTGCCGACTACGGGGACGGGCAGGTGGCCGACTGCCTGTCGACCATCGCCTCGGAATGGGAGAAGCCGGGCATCCTCTACGCGAAGCCCGCCAAGCAGTGCACGCGCGAGCAGGTCGTCCGGGAGATCTGGGCGCAGCTGAAGGACTGCCTGAACGACACCGGGCAGACGGTGCTGCGCGACACCGACCTGCACTCATGGTTCATGGACCCGGCCGTCCAGGGCCTCGGCGGCCCGTCCCCGACCAACAGCGAGCAGCTACTCACCCACCCCACCGGCACCCTCTACGACCGCCCGCCCGCCGCCACCGCCGTACCCAACCTCTTCCTCGCCGGGGACTACGTGGCCACCGACATCGACCTGGCCACCATGGAGGGCGCCAACGAGGCGGCGCGCCGGGCCGTCAACGCCCTGCTGGACGCGGACGGCTCGGCCGCCGAGCGGTGCCGGGTGTGGCCGCTGTACGTGCCGCCGGAGCTGGAGCCGCTGCGCCGGAAGGACGAGATCCGCTACCGGCTGGGGCTGCCGAACGCGCTGGACGTGGGCTGAGCCCCGTACGCCGCCCCCGCGGGCCGAGGCCGGAAACCGCCCCCGGCCCACGGGCTGCCCCGCCAGGACGGATCAGGCCGCCGAGGCGAACAACTCCTCGGCGTCGGCGATCGCCCCGGCCAGCGCGCCGGGCTCGGGGCGCAGCCCGGCCACGACGCGGTCGACGTCGCGCAGCCCGGCCCGCAGCAGCAGCGACTTCTCGTTGGTCACCCACTCGCCCCGCGCCGCGAGAACGGCGTGCGCGGTCTGCGCGGCCGCGGCGGCCAGCGCCCCGGCGACCTCGGCCAGGCGGCCGTGCGGGGCGTGGTTGGCCTTCGCGTACAGCAGGGTCAGGCGGGCGCCCTCGCGCCAGTGGGCGGGCGCGGTCTCCCGCAGCGCCGCCGGAAACCCGGGGCGCGGCAGCTGCCCGCGCAGCGTACGGCCCACAGCCAGCTCGGCGACGACCAGGTAGCTGGGAATGCCGGCCAGGTGGAACATCAGCGGCTCCCAGTGAAACCGCCCCCGCTCGGCCTCGGCCAGCTCGTGCTCGACGACGTCCAGATCCCGGTAGTGCACGTCGACGCGGCGGCCGTCGACGGTCAGCCAGGCGCCGCCGTTGAACACGCCACCGCCCCAGCCGCCGATCTCCGACACCTCCCCGGCGTATCCGAGGCCCCGCAGCCCGGCGGGATCGAACCCGCCCCGGTAGTACAGGCCCAGATCCCAGTCGCTGTCCGACCGGTGCGTCCCCTGCGCGCGCGAACCGCCCAGTGCGACGGCCCGCACGGCGGGGAGGCCGGCGAGCCGGTCGGCGAGGCGGTCGAGGAAGACCTGGTCCTCCGCCTCCGAAGCGGCTGATGGGACTGGTGCGCTCGATGCGGTCATAAGTAGTGAGAACCCCATCCGGTAGGAGTGATGACTGCCGCGTACACAGGCACGCCACACCACCCGGGCGCGGGAGCCGGGCTCCCGCGGCGCCCGGTCACGGGGGCGGCCGGTCGTCACTCCATGCCCGCGACGATACCAACGGCCGCGGCCCGGCCCCGGGACCACCGACCCGGCTCCGGGACCGGCCGCGCGCGGTCGGGAGCACCGCTCGCGACCCGGTAAGATGAATGCGTCAGCAGGCGCCGCTAGCTCAGTTGGTTAGAGCAGCTGACTCTTAATCAGCGGGTCCGGGGTTCGAGTCCCTGGCGGCGCACCGATGATCAAGCCGCTGACCTGGGCGTTCTCGGAATTCCGAGAACGCCCGGTGCGTTTTCCGGCCCGATATGGGTCCAGGATGGGTCCGTGTGCCGAAACCGCGTCGGTGACCGCATCAGCTGGTCGCGAGTCGCGCCCCCCGCGCCGCGCGGCTTGAGTCCCGTGGGCCTGACCAACGCGAATCGGCAGGCCGGACGAAGGCACCGCTGGGCGATCGAGTGCGCCGCCACATCGCCGTATAGCAGGGATCACCCCGCCTGTTACGGTCCCCTGCCGCTGGGAAGGGCGACCGCCACCTTGGGCGAGCAATGGTCCGCGAGTTCCGCGTTCGCCCAGCCGCCCGGTAATGCTGGGCATTCCCCGCGTCGGCCAGCCATTTCCCGATGTCAGGCCCTGGAGGCTACCGTGATCCCCGCCATGCGTGACGGCCGCCGGGAGGACACCGAGCGCCGCCGCCAGCGGGTGGCCACGGCAGTCAAGAACGCCGCGAAGAACGGCGCCCCGATCAGCGTCTCGGCCGTCGCCCGGCAAGCCGGAGTAGATCGCAGCAAGCGCTGGGAACTCAGGCATGGCAAGAGTCAGGGCTCGGAGCCCCGGCGTAAATCGACGAACTCCAACGGAAGATCACGAGGCTGGAACAGCACAACGTCCAACTGACCTCCGCGTTGGAGGATGCCCGCTCCGACCTCGATGCCGCGAGGGCGGCCAACCGGGACCTGACCAGAGCACTGAACCAACGCGGCTGAGGCAGCCACTGACGTGTCCGGGCCAGGGACCCGGACACGTCAAGCGAGGAGACTGTCCAGTTCCTCGCTGATCGCCTCACGCACCGCGTCGTGTTGCGGGCCGAGGGCATGTTGCTGGTCGCTCCACCGCTCACGCGGATACAGCCACACTGGGCGGCCCACAAGATCAGTCGGCTCCCAGTCGAACCGCGGCCACACATGCGCATGCAGGAAGGGGTCGGTGTTCCCCAAGATCTCCAGATTGACCCGTCGGAAGGCTGGATCCAGCCGCCCGCAGGCACGCTCAACGGCCTCGCCCAGCTTGTCCATGTCGGACAGGAACGCCAGACGCGTGCTCTTCGGAAGATCCGACAGCCGCTCCACCACGGGATCGTCGACCAAGAGCACCGAGTATCCCGGCAGGAACTGGACGTCCCCGATCACCGCGAATCCTGCCTCCAGCTTCCGGAGCACCGCAGGGTTCTCGCCCCGAAGGGCACTACCGATCCTGTCGTTCCGCCAGTCATCAGTCATGATCGGCGATCCTACCCAACATCAAGTAGCCCCAGGTGTTGCACACGATACTGTCGATCACACCGGCGCTGAGCTGCACAAAGCGGCCTCCACTCGCCTCGCGCGCACGTCTCCAGCCGCGCCATCCGGTACCGCTCCAGATGCCGCACCCGAAGCTCGTCCACCCGCCCCGGAGGCTCGGCCAGCCGCTCCAGCACCGCGAAGAACCGGCGGACACTCTGCACTGGCCCATCGCCGCACGCTGCGTGCGGCGCCCGCCCCCAGGGCCCACCCGCGCGAACACGACCCACGGCCCACCACTCACACCGCAGCCAACGCCCAACACCCCACCAGGACACGGCCACCAGCCCAAAACCACCTCATTGTGTTAGGAGCTCTAAGTCCACCTCACCGGCCGATCCACGGGGGTGACGGGCCGGGGGTCGGGGCGGTAGGCCTACCCCGACGCGCACATGTGCCTGGACTGACCGCCCATTCCTGACCCTGTCCCTGCGGCGCCCGCCTCCGCGGCGAAGCCGCCGACCCCTCTGGACGACCGGATCGAGGCGGCAACCGGTCTGGGCGTGCGCACGCTGTGGCAGCGTCGCGCCGAGGGCCTGCTGGATGGGGAGACCGGCCTCCTGGCCGTTGTGCACCGCCAGGCTGGCGGACGCGGAGCAGGCGGTGGCCGTCGGCCGCTGGTGGCTGCATCACCTGTCCTCGCCTGGGACGGTCGACCTCGCCGAAGAAGCCGCGACACACCGCCGAGGAACTGCGAGGGTCAGGGCCGCAGTGCCGGCCAGTCCTTTCCCTTGGGCCTCCAGCCTTGCAGGTTGATATCCTGTGTTCCTTTGAGTTCGATGGTGGCGTACTCGTCGTCGGAGAAGACCCAGTACTGGGGGGTGGCGGTGGCCGAGCCGGGCACCCGCATCACAGCGTCGAGGGTGCTTCGTCCTCTGAGTGAGGACCAGTAGTCGGCGATACTGCGCCAGTCCTGGAGCCGACTGTCCGTAGTGCCCTCGATCTTGATTCTGATGTACTCATCACCGCTGAAGACGTAGTACTCGTCGTCGGCACCGGGGACAGGCACGGCTTCGCTGATCCCGGCCGGACGTCCTTTGAGGGAAGGCCAGTAGTCGGCGATACTGCGCCAGTCCTGAAGCTGAGTGTCCGTAGTACCCGAGATCTTGATCTTGGCGTACTCATCACCGCTGAAGACGTAGTGCACGCCGTCGGTGCCGGGCAGTGCCAGGGCGGCGTCCACCTGAGTCCTTCCCTTCAGCGAAGGCCAGTTTTCGACCGTCACGTCCCGCCAGGACACCACGATGCGGCTTGAGCCATCCGATTCGACAGCGACTCTGGCGTACCGGCCTCCGGAGAACACCCAGTACTCGGTCTCCTCCGTGGTGGTGGAACCCGGGACCTGCACGATGGCTTCACCGAAGCCTGCGGAGTACGCGGGCAGCCGGATCTTGGTGAGGTCACGGCCGGGCTGCGGAAGTTTGAGGGCGGCGATGGCCTCGCGCGTCTCGGCGTCCGGCTTCATACCCCACTTGACAAAGAAGTCCGTGAGATCTTTCCCGGCCGCCCGGGAAGCGGTCACCATGAAGTATCGCCGGTACTTGGCGTCTCCTTGGTAAAGGTTGCTGTCACCGTGTGCGCGGGCCTCTTTGTGGAATTTTGGATAGTAGCCTTCACCGAAGGCCAGGCGGAGTTGTTCCAGCATCACGAGGCGGACGAAGAGGTCGGCCTTCGTGAGGTCTTTCTCCTCGACCGGGCCAGCCAGGTAC
>NZ_JAVSCF010000252.1:0-9077 GCF_031932565.1 Streptomyces sp. B1866 | reverse complement strand
CGGCCCGGGCGGCGCGCCCGCGGCGGCATCCGGCGCTTTGCGGAAGCCGGACCGCGCGCCCGACCGGGCGCGGCCGGTGCGGCGCAGGGCGCGCGCCCGTGACGCGTGCCGTGAGAGCCCGTCAGGCCCCCGCCGTCCGCGCGGCGCGCAGCGGCTCCAGCGCCCGGCTCCACGCGAACAGCTCGCCCAGCATCTCCAGCAGGGTCGGCTCCTGGTGCGGGCCCGGAGTGAACTCGCCCGGCTGCGCCGGATCCGTGATCCT
This sequence comes from Streptomyces sp. B1866, assembly GCF_031932565.1. NCBI lineage: Bacteria > Bacillati > Actinomycetota > Actinomycetes > Kitasatosporales > Streptomycetaceae > Streptomyces > Streptomyces sp. B1866. The sequence continues at coordinate 8,815 of NZ_JAVSCF010000252.1, read as the reverse complement.
GAAGTCGCTGAACACCGAGAGCGCCACCTGGGAGCGCACGTCGGCGACCTTCAGCTCGCCGAGGATGACCCGCAGGTGCTCCGCCGCGCGCGTGCCGCCGTGCACCCCGTAGGTGACGAAGCCCGCGGCCTTGTCGGCCCACTCCGCCGACAGGTAGTCGATCGCGTTCTTCAGCGCGCCGGAGATGGAGTGGTTGTACTCCGGAGCCACGAACACGAAGCCGTCGTACGAGCCGATCGCCTCCGACCACTTGACGGTGTGCGCGTTCGCGTAGGAGCCGAACCGCGCGGGGACCGGCTCGTCCAGCACCGGAAGGCCGAAGTCGGCCAGGTCCACCAGCTCGACGGTGACGTCGCCGGCCGCCACCGCGGGGTGCCGGGCGGCCGCCGTGACGACCCAGTCCGCCACCATCACGGCCCGGCGCCCCGGGCGGGTACTGCCGGCTATGACGCCGATCCTGGTCATAACGCGTTCCTCTCTGGGCTCGCTCCTCGGACAGATGTGGCCACCTCGGGTAAAGTACAACCTGCATGGCAAAATGTAAAACGAGCGCTGTACCTTCCGAGGAGACCGATGGGCAGTCAGGACGCACCGAGGACTCGCGCGCGCGGCGGACTGGCGGACAAGCGCCGGGCCATCCTCGCCGGGGCCCTGGCGGTGTTCGCGCGGGACGGCTACACCCACGCGAGTATCGACGCCATCTCCGCCGAGGCGGGCGTGTCCACGCGCACCATCTACAACCACTTCCGCGACAAGGCCGAGCTGTTCCGCACCGTCATCCAGGACAGTACGGACCGGGTGGCCGAGTCCCAGATCGCGACCATCGACCGGCACCTGGGCGACGTCACCGACCTGGAGTCCGACCTGGTCGAGTTCGCCAAGGACTGGATCCTGCCCGCCGGGGACGACCGCCACGCGCACTTCTCCCTGGTCCGGCAGCTGGACTCGGAGTCCGCCCACGTGCCGCCCGGCACGGTCGAGACGTGGCAGGAGAACGGTCCGCTGCGGGTGCGCCGCGAACTCGCCCGCCGCCTCGGCGAGCTGGCCGACCGGGGGCTGCTGCGCGCCGACGACCCGGACCTCGCCGCCGTCCACTTCGGGGTGCTGATCTCGGCCGCGCGCCCGGTCTGCCAGGCCGGCGCCGGGTCGCGGGACGCGGCGGCCGAGCGGGTCGCGGCGGCCGTCCGCGCCTTCCTGTACGGCTACGGCGCGGGCGCGGCGGCCACGGGCGCCCCGGCCGCGCGGCGGGGCCGCGGACCCGCCGACGCGCGGGCACCGCACGAGTCCTGAGCGCGGCGCCGCCGAATTCCGCCGGAGCCGACCGGAATGCACCGCACACCGAAACGCGGACCACGGCCCGCGGAGCGCGGCGCGCGAATCGCGGGCGGACCGGTTCCGCATACCCGGTTCCGCGGGAATCACCGCACCGCGGGAATCACCGGGCCGCGGGAATGGCACCGTACCGCCGTACTCCCGCCGGCCGGGCCGCCCGCGCGGTGCCCTTTCCCGCGCGAACGGCCCGACGGTCCGTTAGGATTGCGCGGCCCGGTCCATCCGGCGGGACAGCAGCAGCCATTCGTGGGACTTCCAGGCGTGCCCCGAATCGCAGCGCACGGCCGGCGTCCGGGCGGCCCCGTCGGCGGGCCGTTCGGCGAAGACCGTCCCGGTGCACCCGGAACAGGGGCACGGACCCAGCTCCGTGCGGGCGCCCGTACGGGAATACGCGACGCGACGCGCGGCGCGCGACACGGCGGCGACCTCCTCGGCGAAGTCCCCGGCCCTCCGGTGGGCGAGCAGCCAGTCGACGTGGCCCACCAGGTAGACCGCCAGGTCGCCCGGCTCCCGGCGGGCGGGCAGCGGCGCGCCGCGCTCCCGGGCCACCCGGGCCGACCAGCGGGCGAGGAGGGAGCGGACCCCCGAACGGGCGGCCACCGCCGCCTCGTCGAGCGACAGGGCGGCGCCCACCCGCCGTCCGCCCAGCCGCTCCAGCGCCGGGCCGGGCCGCCGGACCAGCACGGACTCGCAGTCGCCGTAGAGCCTGGGCAGTTCGACGAGATCCGCCCTGAGCCGGGTGCGGCACGACGGACACATCGGCAGGCCCGTCACGGTCTCGCCCGGCCGCCGCGTTCCGCTGTCGCGGTTCGAGCACTCTCGACTCACACAAAAAGATCTGATCACGTCAATCCCCCGCCACTGTGTCAGATATCACTCTCACCGGCCCTGGCCGACTGCGCGCTGACATGATTTCGCCAGGGGCCGCCGAGCACGCGATTCGCAGCCCTTCCGGCCCGCGTGAAGATTCCGCACGAGCCCGCTCAAAGGCATATGCCACGCACTCGAACCAGCCAGTGATCCCGTTCACCTCCCGACAGGACCACCCGTTCCGAAACGACCCGGCCCATAAAGCATATCAACAATCGGGAGCGATATCATAAAACGCGTGTAAATGATTCCTGTTCCCAGCCGCGGGAAACCCCTGAGGCGGCCGGGGCCCCGCGGCCGCCGGGTGGCGTACGGCCGACGCGCCCGTGCGCCCGGCCCCCGGCCTCCCCTGTGGTGACCCGCCGTCAGGCACCGCCGCCCGCGCGCCGGTGACCGGGGAGCCTCCGCCCGGAGTGTCGCGGCCCGGGCGCTCTTCGCCCCTCCCGCGCGCCATGTCATGATCACACCGTGCCCAGCGCCGCCACGGCGAACCCGCGGCCGGCCGGCAGGCGCCGTCTCACAGCCCTTCGTACCGCGAGGAGCGCGCCAGATGTCCAGTGACCCGGCATACCGTGGCGCGGCGTCCGCCGCGAGCCCGCCGCCGCCCGGCGCCCAGACACCCGGCGGCCAGACACCCGGCGGCCAGACACCCGGCGGCCAGACACCCGGCGGCCAGACACCCGGCGGCCAGACACCCGGCGGCCAGACACCCGGCGGCCAGGCAGCGGCCGGCCAGGCAGCGGGCGGCGGGCCGACCGCCGGCAGCTGCGCCACCGCCGCCGAGATCGCCTCGCAGCCCGGCCGCTGGCGGCGGGCCGCCGCGCTGGCCCCGTCGGCCGACGCCCTGCCGCGGTCCGGCGAGCGGGTCGCCGTGGTGGGCTGCGGCACGTCCTGGTTCGTCGCCCAGAGCTACGCGGCGCTGCGCGAGGCGCGGGGACAGGGGCACACGGACGCCTTCGCCGCCTCGGAGTTCCCCCGGACCCGGTTGGCCCGGTTCTACGACCGGGTGCTGGCCATCAGCCGGTCCGGCACCACCACGGAGGTGCTGGCCCTCCTGGACCGGCTGCGCGGCGCCGCCCGGCTGTCCGCCGTCACCGCCGTCCCGGGAGCCCCGGTCGCGGACGCGGCCGACGAGACCGTCGTCCTGGACTTCGCCGACGAGGAGTCGGTGGTGCAGACCCGCTTCGCGACCAGCGCGCTGGCCCTGCTGCGGGCCCGTCTGGGCGAGGACGTCGAGGCGGTGGCCGCCGACGGCGAGCGGGCGCTGGCCCGGGAGCTGCCGCCCGGGCTCACCGGCGCCGAGCAGGTCACCTTCGTCGGCACCGGCTGGACGGTCGGGCTGGCCCGGGAGGCGGCGCTGAAGCTGCGGGAGGCGGCCGGGGCGTGGACCGAGGCGTACCCGGCGATGGAGTACCGGCACGGCCCGGTCAGCGTGACCGGGCCCGGCCGGGCGGTGTGGGCGCTGGGCGCGCTTCCCGCGGGCCTGGCGGAGGACGTGGCCGCGGCGGGCGGCGCCCTGGTCGCGGACTCCGGGCCGCACGCGGCGCCGGACCGGCGGCTGGACCCCATGGCCGACCTGGTCCGGGTGCACCGCCTGGCCGTGGCCGTGGCCCAGGCCCGCGGCCTGGACCCGGACCGCCCGCGCAACCTCACCCGGTCGGTGGTGCTGCCGCGGGCGCACGTCGGCGGCCCCGAGGCGTGAGGCACGACCGCCGTCCGCCCGCCGAGACGGTGACCGGCGGGCGGCCGTGCGGCGCGCCGCACGGCGCTTTCCGACGGTACGCCGCGGACCGGGTACGGCCGGGACACGGCCGCCGCACGCCTCACAAAGACCCGAGAGAGCCGCGAGAGCCCGGGAAAGATCGGGAAAGACCGGGAGGGAACGTTCATGCCCGTCGCTTCGAGTTCCCAGCTGGTCGCCGCCGCCCGGGCCGCCGGGCGCGGTCTCGCGGCGTTCAACGTGATCACGCTGGAGCACGCCGAGGCCGTGGTGCGGGCCGCCGACGCCACCGGCCTGCCGGTGGTGCTCCAGATCAGCGAGAACGCCGTGCGCTTCCACGGCGGCCGGCTGTCCGGCCTGCTGGCCGCCGCGACCGCCGTCGCGCAGGCGGCCGCCGGGCCCGTGTCGCTGCACCTGGACCACGTGACGGACCCCGCGCTGCTGCGCGCGGCGGCGGGCACGGCGGTGTCCTCGGTGATGTTCGACGCGTCGCGGCTGCCGTACGAGGAGAACGTACGGGCCACCGCCGAGGCCGCCGACTGGGCGCACGGGCACGGCATCTGGCTGGAGGCGGAGCTGGGCGAGGTCGGCGGGAAGGACGGTGCGCACGCGCCGGGCGTGCGCACCAGGCCGGACGAGGCCGCGGCGTTCGTCGCCCGTACGGGCGTGGACGCGCTCGCCGTGGCGGTGGGCAGCTCCCACGCCATGACCGAGCGCTCGGCGCGGCTGGACCACCCGCTCATCGCGCGGCTGCGCGAGGCCGTGGCCGTGCCGCTGGTGCTGCACGGCTCGTCCGGGGTCGGGGACGCGGAGCTGCGGCGGGCGGTGCGGGCCGGCATGGTGAAGGTCAACGTGGGCACCGCCCTGAACCTCGCCTTCACCGGGGCCGTACGCGACCGCCTCGCCGCGGACCCGGCGGTGCACGACCCGCGCGTCTACCTGGCCGCGGCCCGCGACGCGATGGCCGCCACCGCCGGGCACCTGCTGCGCGTGCTGGCCTGACGCCGCCGGGCGCCGTACCGCCGCTGCCGGCCGTCCGGCCGGCAGCGGCTCGGCGCTCCCGGGCCGGGCCCGTTGTCGGCGACCGGCCTCGCCGGGCAGACTGGGGGCCGAGTGGGACGCCCGGGCGGCGGTGGCGGACCCGGGCCCGCGACCGGGCGGGGCCCGCGCGGCCGGCCCGGGTCCCTTGTGGAGTGGCCCGTTGGCGGGCCGTGTTGAGGTTGGGGTGTGTGGTATGGCAACGGGGAAGGTAGTCCGGTTCGACGAGTTCCGGGGCTATGGCTTCATCGCGCCGGACAACGGGAGCGAGGACGTCTTCGTCCACGCGAACGACCTGCTGGACGACAAATACCTGTTCCGGCCCGGGCTGCGGGTCTCCTTCGAGGTGGAGGACGGCGAGCGCGGGCTGAAGGCGTCCGAAGTGCGCCTGGTCGGTCCCGGCGGCTCCGCCGGCCCCGGCCCGGCCGGCCCGGGCGGTACGGCCCCGGTGCGGCAGGCCGCCGTGGCCGCGAGCGGCACGCCGGGCGAGGAGGACGCCGAGGACGGCGTGTGCGACCTGCTGTCGGCGTCCGAGTTCCAGCACGAGCTGACCGAGGCCCTGCTGCTGGTCACGCCCGCCCTGACCGGCGAGCAGATCCTTCAGACGCGCCGACGGATCATCAAGCTGGCGCAGACGCACCGGTGGGTGGAGTCCTGACCGCTCGTCCCGGACGTCCGGGACGCGGCTGAGCGCGCCCGCGTGCTGGTCCGGCCCGCCCGGGCCGGACCAGCACGCGGCACGTCGGGGCTGCCGGCCGTACGGTGCGCCGGGGAGCGGAGCGAGGCGGTCGGCGGCGTCCGCGATGTGGACACCACCGGTGGCGCATATCATCGGATCGTTCGCCCGGCGGCCGGGCGGCGCCCCCGGGCGGCCCGGCGGCTCGCGGCGGCGCGGTTTCCAGCCGTTCGACCCGCCAGCCGTTCGACCCGCAGGACGTCCCGTGTCCCACCGCACCCCCGCGGACCCGCCGCCAGGTGCGCCGCGCCGGGTCCGCGCCCTGCTGGCGATGGAGCCCGGCGTCGCGCCGCGCCTGTTCGGCGCCGAGCGGCTGGACCGGCTCACCGCCCTGGCCGACGTGGACCCCGGGCTCGTCGCCGACGACTTCGCCGCCCCCGCCGCGGCGCGGGCGCTGCGCGCGGCCGAGGTCGTGGTGAGCTGCTGGGGCTGCCCGCCTCTGGACGAGGCCGTGCTGGCGGCCGCGCCGCGGCTGCGCGCGGTCGTGCACGCGGCGGGCTCCGTCCGAGGCCACGTCACGGACGCCTGCTGGGACCGGGGCATCCTGGTCTCCTCCGCGGCGTGGGCCAACGCGCTGCCCGTCGCGGAGTACACGGTGGCCGCCGTCCTGATGGCCAACAAGGGCCTGTTCACCGTGCGCGACGACTACCGGCGCCGCCGCGCCCGCCCCGACTGGCGGGGCGATTACCCGCACGTCGGCAACTACGGCAAGACGGTCGGCGTGGTCGGCGCCTCCCGCGTGGGACGCCGGGTGCTGCGCCTGCTGCGCCCGTACGACCTGCGGCTGCTGGTGTACGACCCGTATCTCGGCCCGGGCGAGGCGAGGAGGCTGGGCGCCGCCGCCGCGGACCTGGACGAGCTGTGCGCGGCCTGCGACGTGGTGAGCGTGCACGCGCCCGAACTGCCCGCGACCCGGCACCTCGTCGACCGGCGGCGGCTGGCCCTGATGCGCGACGGCGCGACCCTGGTCAACACCGCGCGCGCCGCCCTGGTCGATCAGGACGCCCTGCTCGCCGAACTCGTCTCGGGCCGGCTGCACGCGGTGCTGGACGTGACGGACCCGGAGGTGCCGCCGCCCGGCTCGCCGCTGTACGACCTGCCGAACGTGGTGCTCACCCCGCACGCCGCCGGTTCGCTGGGCACCGAGCTGCACCGGCTGGCCGCGGCCGCCCTGGACGAGCTGGCGCGGTACGCGGCCGGGCTGCCGTTCGCGCACCCCGTGCACCGGGCAGACCCCTCGGCATGACGGGACCGCACGGCGCGACGGGACCGTCCGGCGGCTGCGGGCCGGGCCGTACGACCGGGCCGCACGGCACGACGGGGCNGGGCCGCACGGCACGACGGGGCCGCACGGCACGACGGGGCCGCACGGCACGACGGGGCCGCACGGCACGACGGGGCCGCACGGCGGAGACGGACCGCACCCCTTCTCCCTGCCCCCGGAGGACCGCGCCCGCAGTCCCCGTACCGGCTGGACGCGGGCTCACTGGGAGGCCGTCGCGGACGGGCTGCTCGCGGCCGTACGCCCGTACGCCTCCCCGCGGCACGCCCTGATCCGGCTGCCCGGCGCCGGGCCGAGCTGCTCGGGCGAGCGGTCGGACGGCCTGGAGGGCTATGCCCGTACGTTCCTGCTCGCCGCCTTCCGGGTGGCCGGGGCGGGCGGGGCCGACCCGGGCGGGCTGCTGGCCGGGTACGCCGACGGCCTGGCGGCCGGCACCCGGCGCCCGGTGGACCCGGACCTGCCGCCGGCCGCCGGCGACGAGTCCTGGCCGGTGATCCGCGACCGCGGCCAGGCGATGGTCGAGGCCGCGTCGGTCGCCCTGGCGCTGCGGCTGACCCGGCCCTGGCTGTGGGACCGGCTGGCCGACCCGGTGCGGCAGCGGGCCGTGGCGTGGCTGTCGGCGGCGCTGCGCCGCGCCCCGCACGACAACAACTGGTGGCTGTTCCCGCTCACCGTCGGCGGCTTCCTGGCCGAGGCCGGCGCCGACACCGACGCGGCCCGCGCCGCCGTGGCGCGCGGCCTGGAGCGGCTGGAGGGGTGGTACGCGGGCGACGGCTGGTACACCGACGGCCGCCCCCGGGCCTTCGACCACTACAACGGCTGGGCCCTGCACCTGTACCCGGTGCTGCACGCGCACCTGTCCGGCGACCGCGGCCTGCTCGACCGGTACGGCCCGCGGCTCGCCGCCCACCTGCGCGGCTACACGCGCCTGTTCGGCGGCGACGGGGCCCCGCTGCACCTGGGCCGCTCGCTGACGTACCGGTTCGCCGCGGCCGCGCCGCTGTTCGCCGGCGCGCTCACCGGGCACACGCCGCTGGCCCCGGGCGCGACCCGCCGCCTGGCCTCGGGCGCGCTGCGGCACTTCCTGGACCGCGGCGCGGCGGCCGGCGGCCTGCTGTCCCTGGGCTGGTACGGGCCGCACGCGCCGACCGTGCAGTCCTACTCCGGCCCGGCGTCCCCGTACTGGGCCGCCAAGGGCTTCCTGGGGCTGCTGCTCCCGGCGGACGACCCGGTGTGGACGGCCGTGGAGGAGCCGGGCCCGGCGGAGCGCGCCGACGCGGCCGTGGCCCTGCCCGGCCCGGGCTGGCTGGTCCACAGCACGGCGGACGAGAGCACGGCGGCCGAGCGGGAGGCGGACGAGAGCACGGCGGACGTGCGCACGGCGGACGACGGGCTGGTACGGGCGCACAACCACGGCTCCGACAACCGGCCCGAGACCGCCACCGGGCCCGACGACCCGCTGTACGCCCGCCTCGCCTACTCCACCGCCACCGGCCCGACGGCCCCCGGCGCCGTGCCCGACAACCACGCGGGCCTGGTCGTGGCGGGCCGCCTCACGCACCGGGGGCGGATCGAGCCGCTGGGGGCGGGCCCGGGCTGGGCCGCCTCCGCGCACCGGCCGCGCCTGGCGGACGCTCCCCTGCCCGGCGCGCTGGTCACCTCGCTGACCCTGGCGCGCGGCGCGGACGAGGTCCGGGCCCACCTGGTCAGCGGCGCCCCGGACGGCGCCGCCGCCCGGCAGACCGGTTGGGCCACGGCCGGGGAGGCGGTCACCGCCGGTACGTCCGCCGCCCCGGCCGCCGCGTGGACGGCGGCCCGCGGCGCGGGCGCGGGGCCC
>NZ_JAVSCF010000251.1:0-9160 GCF_031932565.1 Streptomyces sp. B1866 | reverse complement strand
CCCCGGCCACGGGCCGCCCCGGCCACGAGCCGGCCGGGCCGGGCGAGCGGGACCCGACCGGCCGGGCCCGGTGCCAGGCCATATCGTGGGTGGGGCGGTGGCGCGCAGGCCCGCCGCCGCTCCGCCGCCCGGCGCGAGAAGGACCACCAGTGCGAAGGACACCCTGCCCACCATGACCCGCGTGATCGCCGGAGCCGCAGGCGGCCGCCGCCTGGCGGTGCCGCCCGGCAGCGGCACCCGGCCCACCTCGGACCGGGCGCGCGAGGGCCTGTTCTCCACCTGGGAGTCGCTGCTGGGCTCGCTGCGCGGCGCGCGGGTCCTGGACCTGTACGCGGGCTCGGGCGCGGTCGGCCTGGAGGCGCTGTCCCGGGGCGCGGGCCACGTGCTGCTGGTGGAGTCCGACGCCCGCGCCGCCCGCACCGTCCGGGCCAACGTCCGCGCGCTCGGCCTGCCCGGCGCGCTGGTGCGGCACGGCAGGGCCGAGCAGACGGCCGCGGGCCCGCCGCCGGACGGCGGTCCGTACGGGGTCGTCTTCCTCGACCCGCCGTACGCGACCAGCGACGACGATCTCCGCGAGATCCTTCTCACACTCGCCGGCAATGGCTGGTTCGGGGAGGATGCGCTGGTCACCGTGGAGCGGAGCACCCGAGGCGGGGAGTTTCGCTGGCCGGCCGGTTTCGCGGCCGTGCGGGCCCGTCGCTACGGCGAGGGCACGCTGTGGTACGGCCGCGCCACGGGGTGCGAGAACGCGTCATGACCGGTCCGGAGAGCGAGGAACCACTGTTGCGCCGCGCAGTCTGTCCGGGGTCTTTCGACCCCGTCACCAACGGACACCTCGACATCATCGCCCGAGCGTCCAGGCTGTACGACGTCGTGCACGTCGCCGTGATGATCAACAAGTCGAAGCAGGGCATGTTCACGGTGGAGGAGCGGATCGATCTCCTCCGGCAGGTCACCGCGGACTTCGGCAACGTCGAGGTGGAGTCCTTCCACGGGTTGCTGGTCGACTTCTGCAAGGAGCGGGACATTCCCGCCATCGTCAAGGGCCTGCGGGCGGTCAGCGACTTCGACTACGAGTTGCAGATGGCGCAGATGAACAACGGCCTGTCCGGCGTGGAGACCCTGTTCGTGCCGACCAATCCCGCCTACAGCTTCCTGTCCTCCAGCCTGGTCAAGGAGGTGGCCGCCTGGGGCGGCGACGTCTCCCACCTGGTGCCCGCCGTCGTCCTCGACGCCCTGACCCGGAGACTCGCCGAGCGCTGACCCGTATCTGACGGATCGTCAGGGGTGTCGGGCGCGCCCCGGGACCCGTACAGTCGTGACCGACCGCGGTGCGCCCGGCGGCCTCCCGGCCGCCGGTGCCCGCGGGGACGGCCGAGGCGCCGCCCACCGGTGCCGCACGGCCCGGCGGGGCGCGCGCCGGCCGGCCGTCCCCGGCGTCGCGGCGAACGTGGCATCCGTCGGTCCCCGGCCTGTCCGGCACAGCGGCAAAGAGAGTGGCGAGCAACCAAGGTGGACGTGCAGAAGAAGCTCGACGAGATCGTCAGGGCCGTCAGCGGCGCCCGGTCCCTGCCCATGTCCGCCTCGTGCGTGGTCAACCGGGCCGATCTGCTCGCCCTGCTGGAGGAGGTGCGCGCCGCCCTGCCCGCGTCCCTCGCCGAGGCCCAGGAGGTGCTCGGCGGCCGCGAGCAGGTGGTGGAGGAGGCGCACCGGGAGGCCGAGCGGATCATCGAGTCCGCGCACGCCCAGCGCGGCTCGCTGGTCTCCGACACGGAGGTCGCCCGGCGGTCCCGGGAGGAGGCCGACCGGATCCTGGACGAGGCCCGCAGGGAGGCCGCCGAGATCCGTGCCGAGGCCGACGACTACGTCGACAGCAAGCTGGCCAACTTCGAGGTCGTCCTCACCAAGACCATCGGCTCGGTGGACCGGGGCCGCGACAAGCTGCTCGGCCGCGCGCCCGCCGCGGACGGCTACGACGACGGCAACGGGTCCGAGGCCGGCCACGCGGCCGGGGCGGACGACGACGGGCCGGAGCGCAGCGCCGACCCGGAGACCCTGCGCCACCGCGCCGACGCGTACGTGGACGCCAAGCTCGGCGCGGTGGCCGCCGTGCTGGCCAAGACCCTGGAGGCGGTCGGCCGGGGCCGGCAGAAGCTGCACGGCGCGCGGGCCATCGACGAGCTGGCCGCCCACATGGCCGCCCAGGAGGCCGCCGGCCAGGACGGCTCCGCCCTGGACCACCGGACGAGCGACGCCGACTACCTGGCCGACCTCGCCCGCACCCAGGCGCCCGCCGCGGGTCCCCTCATCCCCGCCCAGCAGGCCGCCGAGCCCGGCTACTACGACCAGACGGCCCAGACGGCCCAGCCCGCGGCGGCGGCCGGCGCCGCCGGCTACCCGGAGCAGGGCGGGTACGGCTACCAGGGCCAGGACTACCCGCAGGGCTACCCGGCCCACGACCCGTACGCCGCGCAGGACGGCTACCGGCAGCCGGACGGCTACGGCTGGCAGCAGCCCTACGAACCGGCCCACGACGGCGGCTACGGCCCCGCGGAGCACGGGCAGGCGGCGGCCCAGCAGCCGCCCTACCAGCAGGGCGCCGCGCTGGACGAGACCAGCCTGTTCGACACCAGCATGATCGACCTCGACCAGCTCCGGCAGTACGAGCAGGGCGGCCGCTGAGCGGCCGCTGAGCGGCCGCTGAGCGCGCCGGGGGCCGGGCGGCCCTCGGCGGATTGGGCGCGGCGTCCGCCGTCCAGTATCCTGGCTGTTCGGTCGCACCCATGGTCGCGATCAGCGCTGCCCGCATCGCGACGCGCGTCGGGCGGCTGTTCACGCAGCGTAGAAAGCAGGAAGCCCTGAACGCCCCCCGTCTGGACCACCGTGCCCCCCTCGTGTTCGACACGCGGGAGCTGGGCCGGTCCCCCGGCGCGCTCAAAAGGCTCACCCGCTCGGTGCCCGCGCCCAAGGACCTCGGTATCGAGGTCATCGGCGTGGCCGAGGGCGCGCCGGTCGAGCTGGTCCTGCGCCTGGAGTCGGTGATGGAGGGGGTGCTCGTCACGGGCACCGCCCGTGCGCCGCTCGGCGGGGAGTGCGTAAGGTGTCTGGAGCCGCTGGAGCGCGAGCTTCAGGTGGACTTCCAGGAGATGTACGCCTACCCCGAGTCCGACGGCCGGAACCGCGTCGTCGCGGACACCGGCGCGGACACCGAGGAAGACGACACGCTCTTCGTCGAGGGCGACCTGTTCGACCTCGAACCCGTACTGCGCGACGCGGTGGTGCTGGCACTGCCGCTGCAGCCGGTGTGCCGGGAGGACTGTCCGGGACTGTGCGCCGAGTGCGGTGCGCGGCTCGCGGACGACCCGGACCACCACCACGACGCCGTCGACATCCGGTGGGCGGCGTTGCGGGAATTCGCCGACTCCCTCGGGAGCGGCGGACCCGACGGTGCCTCCCGCGCGGGAGGCGACCGAGACCAAGACCGAAACGCACAGGAGGAGTAGCCGTGGCCGTTCCGAAGCGGAAGATGTCGCGGAGCAACACGCGCCACCGCAGGTCGCAGTGGAAGGCCGCGGTGCCGACCCTGGTGGCCTGCGAGCGCTGCCGTGAGCCGAAGCTGCAGCACATCGCGTGCCCGAGCTGCGGCACCTACAACCGCCGCCAGGTCCTCGACGTCTGATCGGCGGGTGACAGGTTTTATGTCAGACGCCACAGCACCTCCTCCGCGCAAGCGGGGAGGGGACTCGCGCGGCCCTGAACCGCGCGGAAGTGAGCGAGCGGACACAGCCTCGTCCCACACCATCCTGGAAGGGCGGCTCGGGTACCACCTGGAGTCCGCCCTTCTGGTGCGTGCGCTCACTCACCGCTCCTACGCGTACGAGAACGGCGGGCTGCCGACCAACGAGCGCCTGGAGTTCCTGGGCGACGCGGTGCTCGGGCTGGTGGTCACCGACACGCTCTACCGCATCCACCCCGACCTGCCCGAGGGGCAGCTCGCGAAGCTGCGGGCCGCGGTGGTCAACTCGCGCGCGCTGGCCGAGGTGAGCCGCGGCCTGGACCTGGGCGCCTTCATCCGGCTCGGCCGGGGCGAGGAGGGCACCGGGGGCCGGGACAAGGCGTCCATCCTGGCGGACACGCTGGAGGCGGTCATCGGCGCGGTGTACCTGGACCAGGGCCTGGAGGCCGCCGCCGAACTGGTGCACCGGCTCTTCGACCCGCTGATCGAGAAGTCCTCGAACCTGGGCGCCGGGCTGGACTGGAAGACCAGCCTCCAGGAGCTGACGGCCACCGAGGGCCTGGGGGTTCCGGAGTACCTGGTGTCGGAGAAGGGCCCCGACCACGAGAAGACCTTCACGGCTGCTGCCCGCGTCGGTGGTGTCGCGTACGGCACCGGCACCGGCCGCAGCAAGAAGGAAGCCGAGCAGCAGGCGGCGGAGGCCGCCTGGCGGGCGATCCGCGCCGCGGCCGAGGAAGGCCGGACGAAGGCCGGCGGGGCGGGGACCGCCGCCGTCGCCGCCGCGAAGGACGGCGAGACGGCGGCGTAGCCGGGCCCCGGCCGGCTGCCGGCGGTGGCGGGCACCGGTGCCCGCCACCGCCGGCAGCCGGCCGGGGCCCGGCTACGCCGCCGTCTCGCCGTCCTTCGCGGCGGCGACGGCGGCGGTCCCCGCCCCGCCGGCCTTCGTCCGGCCTTCCTCGGCCGCGGCGCGGATCGCCCGCCAGGCGGCCTCCGCCGCCTGCTGCTCGGCTTCCTTCTTGCTGCGGCCGGTGCCGGTGCCGTACGCGACACCACCGACGCGGGCAGCAGCCGTGAAGGTCTTCTCGTGGTCGGGGCCCTTCTCCGACACCAGGTACTCCGGAACCCCCAGGCCCTCGGTGGCCGTCAGCTCCTGGAGGCTGGTCTTCCAGTCCAGCCCGGCGCCCAGGTTCGAGGACTTCTCGATCAGCGGGTCGAAGAGCCGGTGCACCAGTTCGGCGGCGGCCTCCAGGCCCTGGTCCAGGTACACCGCGCCGATGACCGCCTCCAGCGTGTCCGCCAGGATGGACGCCTTGTCCCGGCCCCCGGTGCCCTCCTCGCCCCGGCCGAGCCGGATGAAGGCGCCCAGGTCCAGGCCGCGGCTCACCTCGGCCAGCGCGCGCGAGTTGACCACCGCGGCCCGCAGCTTCGCGAGCTGCCCCTCGGGCAGGTCGGGGTGGATGCGGTAGAGCGTGTCGGTGACCACCAGCCCGAGCACCGCGTCGCCCAGGAACTCCAGGCGCTCGTTGGTCGGCAGCCCGCCGTTCTCGTACGCGTAGGAGCGGTGAGTGAGCGCACGCACCAGAAGGGCGGACTCCAGGTGGTACCCGAGCCGCCCTTCCAGGATGGTGTGGGACGAGGCTGTGTCCGCTCGCTCACTTCCGCGCGGTTCAGGGCCGCGCGAGTCCCCTCCCCGCTTGCGCGGAGGAGGTGCTGTGGCGTCTGACATAAAACCTGTCACCCGCCGATCAGACGTCGAGGACCTGGCGGCGGTTGTAGGTGCCGCAGCTCGGGCACGCGATGTGCTGCAGCTTCGGCTCACGGCAGCGCTCGCAGGCCACCAGGGTCGGCACCGCGGCCTTCCACTGCGACCTGCGGTGGCGCGTGTTGCTCCGCGACATCTTCCGCTTCGGAACGGCCACGGCTACTCCTCCTGTGCGTTTCGGTCTTGGTCTCGGTCGCCTCCCGCGCGGGAGGCACCGTCGGGTCCGCCGCTCCCGAGGGAGTCGGCGAATTCCCGCAACGCCGCCCACCGGATGTCGACGGCGTCGTGGTGGTGGTCCGGGTCGTCCGCGAGCCGCGCACCGCACTCGGCGCACAGTCCCGGACAGTCCTCCCGGCACACCGGCTGCAGCGGCAGTGCCAGCACCACCGCGTCGCGCAGTACGGGTTCGAGGTCGAACAGGTCGCCCTCGACGAAGAGCGTGTCGTCTTCCTCGGTGTCCGCGCCGGTGTCCGCGACGACGCGGTTCCGGCCGTCGGACTCGGGGTAGGCGTACATCTCCTGGAAGTCCACCTGAAGCTCGCGCTCCAGCGGCTCCAGACACCTTACGCACTCCCCGCCGAGCGGCGCACGGGCGGTGCCCGTGACGAGCACCCCCTCCATCACCGACTCCAGGCGCAGGACCAGCTCGACCGGCGCGCCCTCGGCCACGCCGATGACCTCGATACCGAGGTCCTTGGGCGCGGGCACCGAGCGGGTGAGCCTTTTGAGCGCGCCGGGGGACCGGCCCAGCTCCCGCGTGTCGAACACGAGGGGGGCACGGTGGTCCAGACGGGGGGCGTTCAGGGCTTCCTGCTTTCTACGCTGCGTGAACAGCCGCCCGACGCGCGTCGCGATGCGGGCAGCGCTGATCGCGACCATGGGTGCGACCGAACAGCCAGGATACTGGACGGCGGACGCCGCGCCCAATCCGCCGAGGGCCGCCCGGCCCCCGGCGCGCTCAGCGGCCGCTCAGCGGCCGCTCAGCGGCCGCCCTGCTCGTACTGCCGGAGCTGGTCGAGGTCGATCATGCTGGTGTCGAACAGGCTGGTCTCGTCCAGCGCGGCGCCCTGCTGGTAGGGCGGCTGCTGGGCCGCCGCCTGCCCGTGCTCCGCGGGGCCGTAGCCGCCGTCGTGGGCCGGTTCGTAGGGCTGCTGCCAGCCGTAGCCGTCCGGCTGCCGGTAGCCGTCCTGCGCGGCGTACGGGTCGTGGGCCGGGTAGCCCTGCGGGTAGTCCTGGCCCTGGTAGCCGTACCCGCCCTGCTCCGGGTAGCCGGCGGCGCCGGCCGCCGCCGCGGGCTGGGCCGTCTGGGCCGTCTGGTCGTAGTAGCCGGGCTCGGCGGCCTGCTGGGCGGGGATGAGGGGACCCGCGGCGGGCGCCTGGGTGCGGGCGAGGTCGGCCAGGTAGTCGGCGTCGCTCGTCCGGTGGTCCAGGGCGGAGCCGTCCTGGCCGGCGGCCTCCTGGGCGGCCATGTGGGCGGCCAGCTCGTCGATGGCCCGCGCGCCGTGCAGCTTCTGCCGGCCCCGGCCGACCGCCTCCAGGGTCTTGGCCAGCACGGCGGCCACCGCGCCGAGCTTGGCGTCCACGTACGCGTCGGCGCGGTGGCGCAGGGTCTCCGGGTCGGCGCTGCGCTCCGGCCCGTCGTCGTCCGCCCCGGCCGCGTGGCCGGCCTCGGACCCGTTGCCGTCGTCGTAGCCGTCCGCGGCGGGCGCGCGGCCGAGCAGCTTGTCGCGGCCCCGGTCCACCGAGCCGATGGTCTTGGTGAGGACGACCTCGAAGTTGGCCAGCTTGCTGTCGACGTAGTCGTCGGCCTCGGCACGGATCTCGGCGGCCTCCCTGCGGGCCTCGTCCAGGATCCGGTCGGCCTCCTCCCGGGACCGCCGGGCGACCTCCGTGTCGGAGACCAGCGAGCCGCGCTGGGCGTGCGCGGACTCGATGATCCGCTCGGCCTCCCGGTGCGCCTCCTCCACCACCTGCTCGCGGCCGCCGAGCACCTCCTGGGCCTCGGCGAGGGACGCGGGCAGGGCGGCGCGCACCTCCTCCAGCAGGGCGAGCAGATCGGCCCGGTTGACCACGCACGAGGCGGACATGGGCAGGGACCGGGCGCCGCTGACGGCCCTGACGATCTCGTCGAGCTTCTTCTGCACGTCCACCTTGGTTGCTCGCCACTCTCTTTGCCGCTGTGCCGGACAGGCCGGGGACCGACGGATGCCACGTTCGCCGCGACGCCGGGGACGGCCGGCCGGCGCGCGCCCCGCCGGGCCGTGCGGCACCGGTGGGCGGCGCCTCGGCCGTCCCCGCGGGCACCGGCGGCCGGGAGGCCGCCGGGCGCACCGCGGTCGGTCACGACTGTACGGGTCCCGGGGCGCGCCCGACACCCCTGACGATCCGTCAGATACGGGTCAGCGCTCGGCGAGTCTCCGGGTCAGGGCGTCGAGGACGACGGCGGGCACCAGGTGGGAGACGTCGCCGCCCCAGGCGGCCACCTCCTTGACCAGGCTGGAGGACAGGAAGCTGTAGGCGGGATTGGTCGGCACGAACAGGGTCTCCACGCCGGACAGGCCGTTGTTCATCTGCGCCATCTGCAACTCGTAGTCGAAGTCGCTGACCGCCCGCAGGCCCTTGACGATGGCGGGAATGTCCCGCTCCTTGCAGAAGTCGACCAGCAACCCGTGGAAGGACTCCACCTCGACGTTGCCGAAGTCCGCGGTGACCTGCCGGAGGAGATCGATCCGCTCCTCCACCGTGAACATGCCCTGCTTCGACTTGTTGATCATCACGGCGACGTGCACGACGTCGTACAGCCTGGACGCTCGGGCGATGATGTCGAGGTGTCCGTTGGTGACGGGGTCGAAAGACCCCGGACAGACTGCGCGGCGCAACAGTGGTTCCTCGCTCTCCGGACCGGTCATGACGCGTTCTCGCACCCCGTGGCGCGGCCGTACCACAGCGTGCCCTCGCCGTAGCGACGGGCCCGCACGGCCGCGAAACCGGCCGGCCAGCGAAACTCCCC
Organism: Streptomyces sp. B1866; assembly: GCF_031932565.1. Lineage (NCBI taxonomy): Bacteria > Bacillati > Actinomycetota > Actinomycetes > Kitasatosporales > Streptomycetaceae > Streptomyces > Streptomyces sp. B1866. The sequence continues at coordinate 652 of NZ_JAVSCF010000251.1, read as the reverse complement.
GCCTCGGGTGCTCCGCTCCACGGTGACCAGCGCATCCTCCCCGAACCAGCCATTGCCGGCGAGTGTGAGAAGGATCTCGCGGAGATCGTCGTCGCTGGTCGCGTACGGCGGGTCGAGGAAGACGACCCCGTACGGACCGCCGTCCGGCGGCGGGCCCGCGGCCGTCTGCTCGGCCCTGCCGTGCCGCACCAGCGCGCCGGGCAGGCCGAGCGCGCGGACGTTGGCCCGGACGGTGCGGGCGGCGCGGGCGTCGGACTCCACCAGCAGCACGTGGCCCGCGCCCCGGGACAGCGCCTCCAGGCCGACCGCGCCCGAGCCCGCGTACAGGTCCAGGACCCGCGCGCCGCGCAGCGAGCCCAGCAGCGACTCCCAGGTGGAGAACAGGCCCTCGCGCGCCCGGTCCGAGGTGGGCCGGGTGCCGCTGCCGGGCGGCACCGCCAGGCGGCGGCCGCCTGCGGCTCCGGCGATCACGCGGGTCATGGTGGGCAGGGTGTCCTTCGCACTGGTGGTCCTTCTCGCGCCGGGCGGCGGAGCGGCGGCGGGCCTGCGCGCCACCGCCCCACCCACGATATGGCCTGGCACCGGGCCCGGCCGGTCGGGTCCCGCTCGCCCGGCCCGGCCGGCTCGTGGCCGGGGCGGCCCGTGGCCGGGG
>NZ_JAVSCF010000250.1:0-9170 GCF_031932565.1 Streptomyces sp. B1866 | reverse complement strand
CGCGCCTGGCGCTCGCCGAGCGGGGGCCGCGCCCGCGGTGGCTGACCGCGTGGCGGCTGCGGGCCGCGGAGCGCGCGGCGGTGCGGCAGCGCCGCGGCGGCCCGCACGTGTCGACGCTGACGCACCCGCGGTACGGGTGACGCACCCGCGGTACGGGTGACGCGCCGGCGGTACGGGTATACGGGTGCGGTACGGGTACCGGGCGCGGTACGGGTGGTGGGCGCGGCGCATGTGGTGGGCGCGGGCAGGCGCCCTCCGATCGGGTGGCCCCCGGAGCGCGGCGGCGGCGCCCGGAAGCGGGCCGAGAGCGCGGGTACGGCCGGTGAGCGCGGGCGCGCGGCCGAAACAATCAGGCCCATGACAAACCGAAGGGCGAAAGTCACGCCTGCGTAAGAGTCTCACCCGGGGCCCCGTGGGTAGGGTCAGAAGCTATGGAGCATGAGGTGTTCGTCCCGTTTCCCGTCGACACCGTGCGGCGGGCGCTTTCGGAGTCCGCCCGCGTCGCCGCGTGCGTGCCCGGACTCCAGCGGGACGCCGACGAGGCGGCGGACCCGCTGACCGGGCGGCTGCGCCTGCGGATCAGCGGCTCCACCATCACCTACCGCGGCACGCTGCGCCTCGCCGAGCGCGGCGGGGTGTTCGAGGTCGAGGGGGAGGGCACGGAGGCGCGCGGCAGCGGCTCGGTGCGGCTCGCCCTGACCGTGGTGGCCAAGGCCGTGGACGGCGGGACGGGGCTGGTGTGCTCCGGTGGGGCGCGCGGGAAGGGGCGGCTCGCGGAGTTCGACAGCGCGGCGGCGTCGCTGGTCGGGCGGCGGCTGCTGGACCGGTTCGCCCAGGCCCTGACCGCGAGCCTGGTGGACGACCCGCCGGCCGCCGCGGACGCCGCCGCGGACCCGGGCGCTCCGCAGGCCGGGAAGCCCTCGGACGCCGCGGACACCTCGGGCACCGGGAAGGCGGCGAAGGCCGAGGACGCCGAGGACGCCAAGGACGCCGAGGACGCCGACGGCCTGGACGGGGACGACACGGACGACCTTGCGGACGTCACCGACCTGCGTTCCGCCGCCGGCGCGGAGCCCGTCGAGGCCGAGATCGTGCCCGACGCGCCCGTGCCCGCCTCCGCCGACGAGCCGCCCGCCGAGGCGGCCCACGCCCGGCGCACCATGATCGGCCGCAGCACGGAGGAGGTCGACCACGCCCCGCCGCGCGGCCGGTACGCACCGGTGCCCGCGCCCGAGTCCTCGCCCGGCGGCCCCCTCCCGCGCTGGGCCGCGCCCGCCGCCGCCGCGGTGATCGCCTCCGCCGTCGTGGTCGGCCGGGCCCTGCGCCGCAGACGCTGACGCTGACGCCGTAACGCCCGCCGGTCCGTCGCCGTACGCCCGTCTGCCACCCGCCCGTACGCCCTGCCCGCCCGCCGCCGTACGTCCGCCTGTCCGCCGCCGCGTAGGGTCGGCCGCGCCGCGACGGGGGTGCTGACCCGCGTCCAGGTCGGCTGCGCATAGGGTCGTGGCGTGACGGATGACCACATCACTTCAGCCGGCGGGGACGCACCGGCCGACGCCGTGCGGCTGGCGGCCGGCGACGCCGAGGTGACGATCACGCCCGGCAACGGCTGCCGGGTCGGCTCGCTGCGGATCGGCGGCACGGAGCTGCTGCGGCAGGGCCCGCGCTACGGGTCGTTCCCCATGGTGCCGTGGTGCGGCCGGACCGACCGGGGGCTGTTCCGCAACGGCGACGCGCGCCACCGACTCCCCGTCAACTCCCCGCCGCACGCCATCCACGGCACCGGCCGGAACGTCCCCTGGCGTACGGTCCACGCGTCGGACACGGCCGCCGCCTTCGCGTACGACCTGGCCGACCCGTGGCCGTACCGGGGCCGCGTCACCCAGACCTTCGACCTGGCCGCCGACCACCTGACCCTCACCCTCGCCGTGGAGACGGCCGGCGACTCCTTCCCGGCCCAGGCCGGCTGGCACCCCTGGTTCCGGCGCACGCTCGGCGAGGGGGAGGGTGCGGACGGTGCCGAGATCTCCTTCACCCCCGGGTGGCAGGAGGAGCGGGGCGCCGACCACCTGCCCACCGGCCGCCGTATCGCGCCGCTGCCCGGCCCGTGGGACGACTGCTTCGGCATGCCCGACGGCGTGGACGTGACCGTGACCTGGCCGGGGCAGCTGGAGCTGAAGGTCACCAGCCGGGCCGAGTGGGTCGTGGTGTACGACGAGCAGTCGGAGGCGGTGTGCGTCGAGCCCCAGTCCGGCCCGCCCAACGGCCTGAACACGCTGCCCCGCCTGGTCACCCCGATCGACCCGCTGGAGGTGTCGGCCACCTGGGCCTGGCGCCGCCTGTGACCCGGGGACCCGAGGACCCGGGGACCCGAGGCGCTGGCGACTCGGCGAAGCGGGCCGGCTGCCGACCCGGTGAGCGACCGCCGGCGCACCCGCCGCGCACCCGGCGCCGTGTCCGGCTTGCGCGCAAAGAGGCGGGTCAGCGGCAAGATCGACGAGGGCACGCCCTAATCTGCTCCATATGAGCGAAGCCCGGGACGCCCTGCTGCGGCAGATCAAGGACAAGGCCGTGGTGCACGGCAAGGTCACCCTCTCGTCCGGCAAGGAGGCCGACTACTACGTCGACCTCCGCCGCATCACCCTCGACGGCGAGGCCGCGCCGCTGGTCGGCGAGGTCATGCTCGACCTGACCGCCGACCTGGACTACGACGCGGTGGGCGGGCTGACCCTGGGCGCCGACCCGGTCGCCGCGGCCATGCTGCACGCCGCCGCCGCGCGCGGCCGCAAGCTCGACGCCTTCGTCGTACGCAAGGCAGGCAAGGCGCACGGGCTCCAGCGCCGCGTCGAGGGGCCGGACGTGGCCGGGCGCCGGGTGCTGGCCGTGGAGGACACCTCCACCACCGGCGGCTCGGTGCTGACGGCGGCCGAGGCGCTGCGCGCCGAGGGCGCCGAGGTGGTGGCCGTCGCGGTGATCGTGGAGCGCGGCGCCGCCCCGGCGATCGAGGCGGCGGGCCTGCCGTACTACCAGGCGTACGGCCTGTCCGACCTCGACCTGGCCTGACGGGCCGTCGGGCCTGACGGCCGCGACCAGGCCGACCGGCTCGATGGGGCTCAGGGCGCCGGGACCCGAACCGGACGCCCCCGGCCCGTCAAGCCCGGTCACCGCCTGGTCCACGGTCGGCCGGTTTCACGTGAAACATCGCCACCCCTGCGTGTGACGCTCGTGACTGCCTGTGGCCACCACGTCGGCCAGTCGGCAGAGTCTGGGAGGATAAGCCCGGACGACGGCGTCCCTCTGAGCCTGTCCTCGGTACGTCGTCCAAGGTCAGGGTTACGGTTCAGAACTCAACCCCGCACACCCCAAGGAGCGGACAGATGCCCATCGCATCCCCCGACATCTACAACGAGATGATCGACCGGGCGAAAGCAGGCAAGTTCGCCTACCCGGCCATCAACGTGACGTCCACCCAGACCCTGCACGCCGCGCTGCGGGGCTTCGCCGAGGCGGAGAGCGACGGGATCATCCAGATCTCCACCGGCGGCGCCGAGTTCCTGGGCGGCCAGTACAGCAAGGACATGGTGTCCGGCGCGGTCGCGCTCGCCGAGTTCGCGCACGTCGTCGCGGAGAAGTACCCGATCAACATCGCGCTGCACACCGACCACTGCCCCAAGGACAAGCTCGACGGGTACGTACGCCCCCTGATCGCCCTCTCGCAGGAGCGGGTGAGCGCCGGTCGTAACCCGCTCTTCCAGTCCCACATGTGGGACGGCTCCGCCGAGACCCTCGCCGACAACCTCGCCATCGCCCGGGAACTGCTCGCCGAGGCCGTCAAGGCGAAGATCATCCTGGAGGTGGAGATCACGCCGACCGGCGGCGAGGAGGACGGCATCACCCACGAGATCAACGACGAGCTGTACACCACCGTCGCCGACGCCGAGCGCACCGCCGAGGCCCTGGGCACCGGCGAGAAGGGCCGCTACCTGCTGGCCGCCTCCTTCGGCAACGTGCACGGCGTGTACAAGCCGGGCAACGTGGTGCTGCGGCCCGAGCTGCTGCGCGACCTCCAGGACGGCGTGGGCCCGAAGGTCGGCAAGACCGACCCGTTCGACTTCGTCTTCCACGGCGGCTCCGGCTCCTCCCAGGAGGAGATCGCCACTGCGCTGGAGAACGGCGTCGTGAAGATGAACCTCGACACCGACACGCAGTACGCCTTCACCCGCCCGATCGCGGACCACATGTTCCGCAACTACGACGGCGTGCTGAAGGTCGACGGCGAGGTCGGGTCCAAGAAGACGTACGACCCGCGCAGCTGGGGCAAGCTGGCCGAGAAGAGCATGTCCGAGCGCGTCACCCTGGCGTGTTCCGACCTGCGCTCCACCGGCACCAAGCTGAAGTAGTCGCGCGGGCGCCGCCTCGCGCGGCGCCGCCAGGTGCCCGTACGGGTGCCGAAACGCTCCAGCGGCCGCCGCCCCGGGACCGGGGCCCGCCGCCCCGGCACGGGCCCGCCGCCCCGGCACCGGGCGGCGGGCCGCTCACCGCGGGCGGCGGCCGCTCGTGACTTCCGCCGGGCCGGGCGTACGGCCGTGACCGGCGTACGACCGGACCGGGCGTACCGGGCCCCGGCGGCCGGGCCCTGGCCGTACGGCCCGCTGCCCGCCCGGCCCGCCGTACCCGTGCGGCCCGACCCAGCCCGGCCCGGCCCGACCCAGCCCGGCCCGGCCCGGCCGTACCGGAGCCCTTCCCGCACCGGAGTGACCGGCCACCGGGACCGTCGGCGCGCCCGCGCGGCAGGCCGCCGCCCGCGGCGCCCGGCCGGGATGTACACGCCCGGCCGGGGCGTACACCCGGCCCCGCCCGTCCCGTACGCCCCGGCTCGTCGCGGGGGAGGCGCCTGGCCGGGCGGGGCGCGGCACACTGGAACCCATGGCTATCCATGAGAACCTCCTCGGGGGACCGCCCCCGACCCTGCTCCCCGACGACCCCGAGCCCCGCGAGCTCCTGGCCTCCGGTGCGGCGCCCGAGGAGGTCGCCGCGAAGTATCCCGAGTCCTCGCTGGCCTGGGCGCAGCTCGCCGACCAGGCGTTCGAGGCGGGCCGCCCGGTCGAGTCCTACGCGTACGCCCGCACCGGCTACCACCGCGGCCTGGACGCGCTGCGCCGCAACGGCTGGAAGGGGCACGGCCCGGTGCCGTTCGAGCACGAGCCCAACCGCGGATTCCTGCGCGCCCTGCACGCCCTGGCCCGGGCCGCGCAGGCCATCGGCGAGGAGCCGGAGTACGAGCGCTGCACCGCATTCCTGCGGGACAGCTCGCCGACGGCGGCCGAGACGCTGAGCTGACGCAACCGGCCGCCGGGCCGCGCGGCCGCCTGGAGCAGGTGCGCACGACGGCGCGGCCGCGACCCGAAACGGGCCCGCGGCCGCGCCGTCCGCCGTACCAGGCGCGTAGGCCGGGCCGCCTGACCGCTGGCCTGTGGCCCAGCCCACCGCACCAGGGTGGCCGCGACGCCGCACCCCACAGGGTGGCCGTACCGCCGCGCCCCAGGTCGGAAGGCCCGCCGCGCCCCGGACCGGTCAGGCCCGCAGCACCCCGGACGGGGAAGGGGCGCACCCCCGGGACCGGCAGGCCGTACCGCTCCCCTCGCCCGGCAGGGCACCCCGCACCCCCGGCCCGGCAGGCCGAACCACACCCCCGCCCGGCAGGCCGTACCGCTCCCCTCGCCCGGCAGGGCACCCCGCACCCCCCGCCCCGCAGGGCGCTACGCCCCGAAGTCCCGCCGTCGCAGCCCGGCCAGCCCCGCGCCCGCCGCCACGGCGATCACCGCCGCCAGCCACGCGAACGGCACCGCCGACACCTCGCCGCCCGGCAGGTCCGGCAGGTGGCTGAAGGGCGAGAGGTCCATGGCCCACTGCGGCAGGTCCACGGCCGGGCCCAGCCAGCCGATGGCCAGGGCCGCGCCGACCAGCCCCCACGCCGCGCCGGACAGCCGCGGCAGCGCGCCGACCAGGAAGACCGCCGCGCTGGTGACCACCCACACGGCCGGAACCTGGGCCAGCCCGGCGGCCACCAGCCGGGGCACCTGCCCGGCCAGGTCGTCGGTCGCCAGGCCGTAGGAGACGCCGGTGGCCAGGCCGCCGAGCGCGAGCACCAGGGCGCTGCCGAGGTACGCGGCCAGCAGGTGGCCCCCGGCCCAGCGCAGCCGGCCGACCGGGCCCGCCAGCAGCGGCTCGGCGCGGTTGCCGGTCTCCTCGCCGCGCAGCCGCAGCACGGCGCTCACCGCGTACACCAGGCACACCAGGCCCAGCATGTCGACCATGGCGGCCAGGAAGGAGTCGGTGACGCCCTGGTGGCCGCCCATGCGCTCGAAGATGTCGCGCGTGCGGCCGCTGTCGCCGATGATGTCCTCCGCGTCCTTGGAGATGCCGCCGAAGACGGCCCCGGCGAAGACCAGGCCCGCGGCCCAGCCGAGCAGCGCGCCGCGCTGGAGCCGCCAGGCCAGCCCGTACGGGCCGTGCAGCAGCGGCCCGGCGCCCGCCGGTCCGGGGCGGTCCGGCAGGTAGCCGCCGCCGAGGTCGCGGCGGCCCGCCAGGGCGTACGCGGCCGTGACGCCGGCCGCGGCCAGGACGGCGACCAGGGCCAGGGGCCACCAGCGCTCGCCCGCGTAGGGCCGTACGTTCTCCGCCCAGCCCAGCGGCGAGGCCCACACCAGCCAGTGGCTCGACCCCTCGGCCGCGTTCTTCGCCGCGTCGCCCGCCATGCGCAGCACGAAGGCCACGCCCAGGACGGCGGCGGTCAGGCCCTTGGCCAGCCGGGCGTTGTCGGTGAGCTGCGCGGCCACCGCGGCCAGGCCCGCGAACGCCAGGCCGGTCAGCCCGATGGCCAGGCCCAGGGCGACCGCGCCCGTCCCGCCCTCGCCGGCGCCCGCGAGGCCCGCCATGACCAGCAGCGCCACGCCCGCGTTGGCGGCCAGCGCGATCGTCAGCGCCGAGGTCAGGCCCGCGCGGCGGCCGACCGTACCGGAGGACAGCACCTCCTGGCGGCCGGTCTCCTCCTCCTCGCGCGTGTGCCGCACGACGAGCAGCAGGCTCATCACGGCGGCCAGCGCGGGCGCGAAGGCCCCCATGCGCCAGGCGGTCAGGCCGCCGACGGAGTCGCTGAAGACCGGCCCGTACAGGGCGCGCGTGGAGCCGTTGGCGAGCATGTCGCGGGCCAGGTCGGCGCGCTCGGCGGCGGTGCCGTACATGTTCTTGATGGAGCTCGCGACGCTGCTGACGGCCAGGCCGAGGACCAGCACCCACGCGGGCAGCATGATCCGGTCCCGGCGCAGCGCGAGGCGCAGCAGCACGGCCGTACCGGCCAGGTCCCGGGAGGACCCGCGGCGGTGGGTGGCGACACGCGCGGGGGAGGCGGTGGCGGTCATCGTCCCACCGCCTGCCGCGCCGCGGAGGCGCCCCGGGCCTCGCTTTCACCCTGGTAGTGCCGCAGGAACAGCTCCTCCAGCGTGGGCGGGGCGCTGGTCAGGCTGCGCACCCCGACGTCGGCCAGGTGCTTCAGCACGTCCCCGAGCTTGTCGGTGTCGACCTCGAACTTCACCTTCGCCCCCGAAGCGTCCAGGTCGTGCACCCCCGGCAGCCCGGACAGCTCGCCCGGCTCGCCGGCCAGCTCGGCCTCGATGCTGGTACGGGTCAGGTGGCGCAGGTCGGCGAGCGAGCCGGACTCGACCCGGCGGCCCTTGCGGATGATCGTGACCCGGTCGCACAGCGCCTCCACCTCGCTGAGGATGTGGCTGGACAGCAGCACCGTGCGCCCGCGCTCCCGCTCCTCGGCCACGCAGGAGCGGAACACCTCCTCCATCAGCGGGTCGAGCCCGGAGGTCGGCTCGTCGAGAATCAGCAGGTCGGCGGTGGAGGCGAAGGCCGCCACCAGGGCCACCTTCTGCCGGTTGCCCTTGGAGTAGGCCCGGCCCTTCTTGGTCGGATCCAGCTCGAACCGCTCCAGCAGCTCGGTACGCCGCTCCGGGTCCAGCCCGCCGCGCAGCCGCCCGTACAGGTCGATCACCTCCCCGCCGCTCAGGTTGCGCCACAAGGTGACGTCCCCGGGCACGTACGCGATGCGGCGGTGCAGCTCGACCGCGTCGTGCCAGGGGTCGCGGCCCAGCACCTCACTGGTGCCGCCGTCGGCGCGCAGCAGGCCGAGCAGGACGCGGATGGTCGTGGACTTGCCGGAACCGTTGGGGCCGAGGAAGCCGTGCACCTCGCCTTCGGTGACGTCCAGGTCGAGCCCGTCCAGTGCCGGGCTGCGGCCGAACGACTTGTGCAGATCGGACACCCTGATCGCGTTCGTCATGATGGCCGCGTACCCAACTTTCGTGGTATCCCGCATCGTTCGGCGTAGCTGTGCCCGCTTGGCCCAGCGACCGGGGCCCACCGGCCCGCGGCCCGGGTCCGCCCGGCCCGGCGGGCCACCTGGGCCGCCGGGCCGACCGGCCCGGGCCCGCCGCGCGGGGGCGGGCGGGCGACCGTGGCAGGGGGCGGGCCCTACGTCCCGGGCGGCGCGTCTACGTGTCGGCTGGGCCCCGGGCCGCCCACCAGCGGAGCACCCAGGCGCGGCCCGGTTCCGGGTGGCCCGGCCCGCGCCGTACGGGTACGGGCGGGCCGGGCCGGAAGGGGCGGGCGGGGCTGGCCTTGGCCATGTCCGGCGCGGGGGATCGCCGGATGGTGGCCGCACCGCGCCCGCCCCCGTCTCAGGGGCGCGAGGGCGGTGGCACGCCTCGGGCGTGGTGGCAGCGCTGCCCCGCGCGGGCCTCCGACAGCTTCACCCGGCGGGCGGCGCCGCAGGTCGTGCACCGGCACGACCAGGCCACCGAGGCCCGTCCCGGGTATGACTCGATCGGCTCGTACCCGGCCTCCAGCATCTCCGCCGTGGCCTCGGCGGGCGTGACGGGCGGGCGCCGCCGCCGGTCACCCCCGCCCGGCCACCCCGCTCCCGGCGGGGGAGCCGGTACGGGCTGGAGCTCGCCGGTCGAGTCGTCGCCGGTCAGGGGCGTGGGCCCGCCGACCAGCAGTCCGAGGCTGACAGCGGTCTTACGGTGGCAGCGGCAGGCGCAGTGGCCTCCGTGGCACAGGGCGTGGGCTTCGGTGAGGCCGCCGGGCCGGAGGGCCGCCGCGCA
>NZ_JAVSCF010000249.1:0-9324 GCF_031932565.1 Streptomyces sp. B1866 | reverse complement strand
GGCCGCTGCGGCTCGGCCCGGGGATGACCGCGCTGACGTACGACACCGCCGTCGCGCGCGTGCTCGCCGACGGCGGCCCGGTGCCGCGGCTGCGGCAGCGGCTGCTCGCGGAGGCGGTGACGGCGGTGTGGGAGCTGCCGTACGCGCCGCCGCGCCGCCTGGTGGTGGTGCCGCCGCGGGCCCTGGACGGCCCCGGGGCCCGCGCCCTGGCCGCCGCGCTCGGGGCGGCCCGTACGGCGGGCTGGCTGCGCCCGGCGGGCCTCGGCGAGGTGCTGGCCGGGCCGGGCTCCGGTACGGACCGGGACCAGGGTGATCCGGACGCCGCGGAACCGGCCGGGGAAGCGGGCCCGCCCCCGGCCCCGCGAGCCGACCCGCGGCCGGAGGACGCGGCGGAGGACCCGCGACCGGAAGGCGCGCGACAAGACGGCCGGCAGCAGGACGGTCGACAACAGGACGGCGCGGAGCGGGACGGCCCGGAACTGCTCGGCCCCGGGCCGGGAAGCGCGCGGCCGCAGCCCGCCCCACCGCGGGACACGCGGGACCAGGGCGTCCCCTCCGACTACCCGGCCGCGCCGCGCGCCTCCGAACTGCCCGCGCGGGGCGTCGCCCGGGCCGCCGCCGACCAGCACCGGCTGCGGACGCTGGCGAAGGTGCTGGCCGATCCGCAGGGCACCGTGCGGTCCGTGCGCGCCGCTCTCGCGCGTGCGGTGTCCACGGCCTGGCGCGGCGACGCGCCGGGCGCGCGTGCCTACGGCCGGGAGGTGGCCGGATTCCTGTCCGCGTCGATGGAGTCCGTACGGCTCGTACCCAAGTCGAGGGTGGTGGTGGCGGGCGAGGAGGCGACGATCCCGGTGACCGTCGACAACGGCCTCCAGCAGGGCCTGACCGGCGTCGAGCTGCGCGTGACGTCCAACAGGCCGGAGCGGCTGCGGCCGGTGGCCGCGGCGGTGCCGGTGCGCGCCTCCCGGGCCGTCGCCCGTACGGTGCGCGTCGGCGTGCGCGCGCAGGCCAACGGTCCGGTGCGGCTGACCGCGCGGCTCTACACGACCTCCGACGGCGCGCCCTGGGGGGAGCCGATCACCTTCACCGCCGACGTGCGCTCGGTGTCCTCCGGGGCGGTGGCGATCGTGGTCGGCGGCGTGCTGCTGATCGCGCTGGCCGCCGCCTTCCGGACGGTGCGGCTGCGCCGCGCGCGGGCGCGTGCCACGTGAGCCGCGGCCGCCCCGCAGGCCCGCGCGGTCCGCGCGCCGGCGCGGGCCGGCGCGCCGCAGCCGCCGGTCCGCGCGGGAGTCCTGCCGAGGCCCCCGCCCCGCCCTATAATTCATCCATCACTGAAATCCATACCCACGGGTGGCGGGCTGACGACGGCGCCTGCCTGAGTTCTGGCGTGAACCGGACAACGCCGTAGAGTGGGGCAGCCCCCCAGCGACACAAGTGCCGTGGAGGTTGCACGTCATGACCGCAGAGCGCACGCAGCCGGTGACGGGGGGTACCGTCGGACGCCCGGGGCGCGGCCCGGTCCGCAAGCGCACCGGCCGCAGGCCGGGCGCGACGGAGAGCCGTGGCACCATCCTGGACTGCGCCCGGCGGCTGTTCGCCGACCACGGCTACGACGGCGTCTCGGTGCGGGCCATCGCCAAGGCGGCGGGCGTGGACGCGGCGCTGGTGCACCACTTCTTCGCGTCCAAGGAGGGCCTGTTCAACGCGTCCATGGAGGACGCGGTACGCCCGGAGATGATCCTGGACCCGGTCCTGGCGGGCGGCGTCGACGGGCTGGGGGAGCGGCTCGTACGGGCCTTCCTGCGGCACTGGGAGGAGGAGCCCACCCAGGCCAAGCTGCGCAGCATCCTGCGCTCGGCCGTCTCCCACCCGACGTCGGCCGAGATGGTGCGCGGCTACGTGGTGCGGAAGGTGCTCGGCCGCGTCGCCGAGGTCGCGGGCGGCCCGCACCCGGAGGTGCGGGCGGGCCTGGTCGCCTCCCAGCTGGTCGGCCTGGCCCTGAGCCGCTACGTGGTGGAGATCGAGCCGCTGGCGTCGCTGCACTCGGAGGCGGTCGTGGCGGCGGTCGGCCCGAACGTGCAGCGGTACCTGACGGGCGAACTGCCGGAAGGCTGCTGCGCGGAGGGCACGGAGGGCAAGGAAGCCTGAGCCGGGCGCGGCGGGTCCGTACGAGGGCGCGGCGGCCCGTACGGGTCACAGCCGGTGGGCCGCGCCGGCCGGGCTCGCCCCGCGCGTGTCGAGCAGCAGCTGCGCCTTCACGGCGAGCCCCTGGAGGTCGTAGGTGCGGTGGTGCTGGAGGAGCACGGTCAGGTCGGCGGCGGACGCGGCCTCGTACAGCGACTCCGCGCGGGGCACCGGCCGGCCCAGGACGCTCCACCGCTGCACGTACGGGTCGTGATAGCTCAGCTGCGCGCCGAGGTCCAGCAGCCGGGAGGCGACCTCACCGGCGGGTGAGCCCTCCTGGTCGCTGACGTCGGCCTTGTAGCCGACGCCGAGCAGCAGCACGCGCGCGCCGCGCGCCGACTTGCCGTGCTCGTTGAGCAGCGCGGCGCAGCGCTGGGTGACGTAGCCGGGCATGCGCCCGTTGACCTCCCGGGCCAGCTCGACCATGCGCGGCCGGGCGCCGATGCCGCGGCCGCGGTCCGGACAGGGCAGGAGGGCGGGGTCGACCGGCACGCCGTGGCCGCCGACGCCGGGGCCGGGCCGGAAGGCGCGGAAGCCGAACGGCTTGGTCTCGGCGCACCGGATGACGTCCCACAGGTCGACGCCCAGATCGTGGCAGAAGACGGCCATCTCGTTGACCAGTGCGATGTTGACGTACCGGTAGTTGCTCTCCAGGACCTTCACCATCTCGGCCTCGCGCAGCCCCCGCGCGCGGACGACCTTCTCGGTGATCCGGCCGTAGAAGGCGGCGGCGGCCTCGGTGCAGGCGGGGGTGAGCCCGCCGATGACGTGGGGGGTGTTGGCGTGGTCGTAGTCGCGGTTGCCGGGGTCGAGGCGGCCGGGGCAGTAGGCGAGGTGGAAGTCGCGGCCGGCCCGCAGCCCCGAGCCGTGCTCCAGGAGGGGGCGCAGGAATTCCTCGGTGGCGCCCGGGTAGACGGTCGATTCGAGGAGGATGGTGGTGTGCGGGCGCAGCTGTGCGGCCAGCGTGCGGGCGGCCTCGCCGACCGCGGACAGGTCGAGCGTCCCGTCGGCGGCGAGCGGCGTGGGCACGCAGATGGCGGCCGTGCGGACCCGGCCCAGCTCTGCCGGGTCGGCGGTGGCCCTGAAGCCGCCCGCGACCATGCGGCGGACGGCGGCGGCCGGCAGCGGCCCGCCGCCGCCCTCGACGGGGCTGCGGCCGGCGCTCAGCTCGGCGACGGCGTGCGGGTCGGTGTCGTAGCCGACGGTGCACAGGCCCGCGGCGGTGGCGGCGTGGGCGAGCGGGAGGCCGAGGGGGCCGAGTCCGATGACGGCGAGATCTGCGGGCATGGCGTCGTGCCGTCCTTCCCGAGGCGATTCCGGATGGCGCAAACGCACACTAAGCGGAAATATGACACGCATTCAGTATTGCCACGGGGATTGCCGCGAGAGGGGTGCGAGATTGAGGCGCTGGGCGGACAGCGCCGCACCCGTCCGGACGCGCGGGCGCGGGACGGCGGCGCGGACCGGCCGGAAGGGTGGCAGCGCGGACGGGCCGGAGGGTGGCGGCGCCGGACGGGTCGGGAGGGTCGGATCAGGCCATGGCCCGCCGAGCGGGCGCGCCATGGCGTCGCACGCCGGAAAACGGGAAAATCACCACCGAAACGGTGTGACCCCGATCACAGCTGGAGGCAATGGTGAGGACACCGGCACTGGGACCGGCCGAGCGCGCCGACGCACTGGCGCGCATGGCGGACCACGAGCTGGACGTGCTGGTCGTGGGCGGCGGCGTGGTCGGCGCGGGCACCGCGCTCGACGCCGCCACCCGGGGCCTCGCGACCGGCCTGGTCGAGGCCCGGGACTGGGCGTCCGGCACGTCGAGCCGGTCCAGCAAGCTGATCCACGGCGGCCTGCGCTACCTGGAGATGCTGGACTTCGGGCTCGTACGGGAGGCCCTCAAGGAGCGCGGCCTGCTGCTCCAGCGCCTGGCGCCGCACCTGGTCAAGCCGGTGCCGTTCCTCTACCCGCTGCGGCACCGGGGCTGGGAGCGGGCCTACGCGGGGACGGGCGTCGCGCTGTACGACACGATGTCGGTCTCCTCCGGCCACGGCCGCGGCCTGCCCGTGCACCGCCACCTGACGCGCCGCCACGCGCTGCGGGCCGCGCCGTGCCTGCGCAAGGACGCGCTGGTGGGCGCGTTGCAGTACTACGACGCGCAGGTGGACGACGCGCGCCTGGTCACCACCCTGGTGCGTACCGCGGCCGGGTACGGCGCGTGGGTGGCCGGCCGGGCGCGGGTCGTGGGCTTCCTGCGCGAGGGCGAGCGGGTGGTCGGCGCCCGGGTGCGGGACGTGGAGGCGCGCCCGGATTCGGGCGCCGTCGAGTACGAGGTCCGCGCCCGGCAGGTGGTGAACGCGACCGGAGTGTGGACGGACGAGACCCAGGGCCTGATCGCCGAGCGCGGCCAGTTCCACGTCCGGGCGTCCAAGGGCATCCACCTGGTCGTGCCCAAGGACAGAATCCACTCCTCCACGGGTTTGATCCTGCGTACCGAGAAAAGCGTGCTGTTCGTGATCCCCTGGGGCAGACACTGGATCATCGGCACCACGGACACCGACTGGGACCTGGACAAGGCCCACCCGGCCGCCTCCAGCGCGGACATCGACTACCTCCTGGAGCACGTCAACACCGCCCTGGCCGTGCCGCTCACCCGCGACGACGTGCAGGGCGTGTACGCGGGCCTGCGCCCGCTGCTGGCCGGCGAGTCCGAGGCGACCAGCAAGCTGTCCCGCGAGCACCTGGTGGCCCACCCGGTGCCCGGCCTGGTGGTCGTCGCGGGCGGCAAGTACACGACGTACCGCGTGATGGCCAAGGACGCCGTCGACGCGGCCGTCCACGGCCTGGACCGCCGTGTGGGCCCCTGCGTCACCGAGACGGTCCCGCTGGCCGGCGCCGTGGGCTACCAGGCCCTGTGGAACGGCCGAGGCCGCATCGCCCGGCGCGCGGGCCTGCACGTGGCCCGCGTGGAGCACCTGCTGAACCGGTACGGCTCGCTGGCCGATGAGGTCCTGGACCTCATCGCCGCCGACCCCTCCCTGGCCCGCCCCCTCGCCGCCGCCGACGACTACCTGCGCGCGGAGGTCGTCTACGCCGCCTCCCACGAGGGCGCCCGGCACCTGGACGACGTCCTCACCCGGCGCACCCGCATCTCCATCGAGACCTTCGACCGCGGCACGCGCAGCGCCCGGGAGGCGGCTGAGCTGATGGCCCCCGTCCTGGGCTGGGACGGGCAGCAGGTCGAGAAGGAGATCGCGCACTACGGCAAGCGGGTGGAGGCCGAGCGCGAGTCCCAGCGCCAGCCGGACGACCTGACGGCGGACGCGGCGCGGCTGGGCGCGCCGGACATCGTGCCGCTGTAGCGGGGCCGCCGGGGCCGCGGGCTTTCGGGCGCACGCGCGCGGGTGCGCACGGCCGCCGGGGCGCTGGCGCGTCGCGGCGGCGCGGCGGTCCGTCGAGGCCCGGACCCGGCGCCACCGAAGGACGCGACGGCCTCCCGGTGAAGTCCCGCGCGGGCCCGGTGACGTACGGAGCGATCCCGACGACGTCACGCGCGGGCCTGCGGAGACACACGAGGTCCGGCCAGCCGCGCGCACCGGGTTCTTCGCGCCTGCGATCGCCCGCGGCCTTCCGCGCCGCCGCCCCCGCGCACCCCGGAACCGCTGGGGCGCGCCCGCCGACGCGGCCCGCGCGCGGCCCGCCGGTCCGCTACGGCCACGGTCCGGCGCGCCGGACCCGGGACGCCCGGGCGTGCCAGGATGAGAGACAATGACGCTCTGCCAGGGTGGGTTTCGGGCGGGTTGATTCGCAAAGGGGCAGCATGGCGGAGCCGGAGGAGCGGACGCAGGGGACGACGGGGCGCCTCCTCGCCGGGCGGTACCGGCTCGGGGACGTCCTCGGCCGGGGCGGCATGGGGACCGTGTGGCGGGCCCGGGACGAGGTGCTGGGGCGCACGGTCGCCGTCAAGGGGCTGCGCTTTCCCGTCAGCGTGGACGAGGACGAGAAGCGACGCCTCATCACCCGCACGCTGCGCGAGGCCAAGGCCATCGCCCGTATCCGCAGCAGGGGCGCGGTCACGGTCTTCGACGTGGTCGAGGAGGACGACCGGCCGTGGATCGTCATGGAGCTGATCGAGGGCCGTTCGCTGGCCGACGTGGTGCGGGACGACGGGCCGCTGTCCCCGCGCCGGGCCGCCGAGGTGGGGCTCGCCGTGCTCGACGTGCTGCGCGCCGCGCACCGGGCGGGCATCCTGCACCGCGACGTGAAGCCGTCCAACGTGCTCATCGCGGACGAGGGCCGGGTGGTGCTCACCGACTTCGGCATCGCGCAGGTCGAGGGCGACCCGTCCGTGACGTCCACCGGCATGCTCGTCGGCGCGCCCTCGTACATATCGCCGGAGCGGGCGCGCGGCCAGAAGCCCGGGCCGCCGTCCGACCTGTGGTCGCTGGGCGGGCTGCTGTACGCGGCGGTCGAGGGCGTGCCCCCGTACGACAGGAGCACGGCCATCGCCACGCTCACCGCCGTGATGACCGAGCCGCTGCAACCGCCGAAGAACGCGGGCGCGTTGGAGGAGGCCATCCAGGGGCTGCTGATGAAGGACCCGGAGCGGCGGCTGGACGACGCGGGCGCGCGGGCGCTGCTGAACGGCGTGCTGAGCGTGTCGGACGAGGCCGCCGCCGAGGGGCCGACGGCCGTCCACCCGACGGCCACCATGGCCCTGCCGTCCCTTCCGCCGTCCGCGCCCGAGGCCGCGCCGGCCTCCGGTTCGCCGGCATCCGGAACAGGTGATTCCGGCGCGGGGGCTTCCGGTGCGGGCGCTTTCGGTGCGGGCTCGCCGTCGGCCGCCGCCGCGCAGCCCGCCGGGGACCGGACCGCCGCCGCCTCGGACGGGGCCGGGTCCGGGGCACCCGCCGCGCCTCCCGGCCCGCCGTCCGCGCCTCCCGCCGGACGGCCGCCGCTGACGTTCAAGGTGAACCGGCGCGCGCTCCTGATCGCCGCGGTGCTCGTCGCACTCGCCGTGCTGGGCACCGTCCTGGGCATCCTGCTGAGCCGCAGCGGCGGCGGCAGCGACGACACGGGCCAGGGCGAGAAGACCGGCGCGACGGCCGGTACGGGCACCGGCGGCCGGCGGGACGAGAAGGACCAGGGGCAGCGGGACCGGCAGGGCGAGCCGACCGGCGGCACGCCGTCCGCGCAGCGGAGCCCGTCGGCCACCGGCCAGCCGTCCGGCGGCCCGTCGGCGGGGTCGAGCGGCGCGGGCCAGGACGGCGGGAGGGGCGCGACGGGCGGAGCGGGCAAGGAGGACGGCGGGGACGCGCTGCCGGACGGCTACGCGCGGATCCTGTCCCCGAACTTCCACTTCCGCATGGCGCTGCCCGAGGGCTGGCGCGACTACGACGTCCCCGCCTACTCCCGGGGCCGGTACTACCGCGGAGAGGCGAACTTCCCGCGCGTACAGGTCGATTTCACGTCGTCCCCCGGATCGGACGCCGTGCGGGCGTGGCGGGACAACGAGGCGTCGGCGCGCAAGACCATGGCGGGATACCGGAACCTGGGCATCAGAGGGGTCGACGACTGGCGCGGGTATCCGACCGTCGCCGACTGGGAGTTCGAGCGCGTCCAGAACGGCACGCGCGTGCACGTGCTCGACCGCGGTTTCGTGACGGACCCCCACCACGGCTACGCGATCATGATCACGTGTCCGAGTGACCAGTGGGAAGGAAAGGAGTGCCGGACGCTGCGCGAGACGGCGTTCTCGTCGTTCGGCGTCGTGGACTGAGCCGACCGGTCTGCGGCGGGTCCGTACGGCACGTATGGTGAGAAGCCGTGGACCGTACGCAGCCACAAGACGTGGTAATGCGACCACAATTGACGGTTTCGTGCGGTGCGGGCGACAGTCTGGATCGCGCGCTTGCGCTTGGGGAGGCACCGTGGACGAGTACGCGGGTCGGGTTCTCGCCGGCCGCTATCGCCTGCCATTGCCGCCTGCGGACGAGTACGAGCTGATCGAGACCCGCGCGTACGACACCCACAGCCGGCAGGAGGTCCACCTGCGGCAGATACCGCTGCCGGAGGTCGTCGACGCCGAACTCGTGGACGAGGACAGCCCCTACGGCGGGCCGGGCCCGCAGACCGGCGCGGGCCGCGGCCGCGGGCGCGACCTCAACGACCCGGCCGTGCGCCGCGCCCTCGCCGCCGCCGACGCCGCGGCGCGGCTGCCCGACCACCCGCGTCTGGACCAGGTCTTCCACGTGTTCGTGGAGGCCGGAAGCCTGTGGATCGCCAGCGAGCTGGTCGACGCCCGTCCGCTCGCCGCGCTGCTCGCCGAGCGCCCGCTGCCGCCCCACCGCGCCGCCGAGGTCGCCGCCGACATCCTCACCGCCCTGCGCGGCCTGCACGCCCACGGCTGGATCCACGGCAACATCACCGCGCGCACGGTCCTGGTGTGCGAGGACGGGCGGGCGATGCTCACCGGCCTCGCGGCGGGAGCGGCGGAGGAGGCGCTGTGCGGGTACGACCCGGTGCCGGACCCCGCCGCCCGTGCGGAGGGCCTGGAGTCGGCCATCGCCGAGTCCCTCGCCGCAGAGGAGGCGGAGGAGGCCCGGCTGGCCGCACGGGCCGGGGCGCACGAGTGGGCGGAGGCCGCTGAGGACGCGGAATGGGCGTCGGCGCGCGGGGACGGGGAGTGGGCGTCGGCGCGCGGGGACGGGGAGCGGGCGTCGGCGCCTGGGGACGCGGGGTGGGGCGAGGCCGCCGCGGAGCCCGGGTGGGCCGAGGCCACCGACGGGTCCGAGTGGACTGAGGACGCCGACGGGTCCGAGTGGGCCGACGGTCCGCAGGGCTCCGAGTGGGCCGTGGAGGACGGCGGAGCCGGGGAGCCCGGCTGGCGCCGGGGGGCGCGCGAGGAGCGCGGACCCGACCTCCCGCCCCCGTCGGTGCCACCGTACGCCGGGGGCGCGTACGCCGGAGCGTCGCCGTACGGTCCGGGGAAGGTGCCCTCGCCGCGCGACGGAGGCGACCCGCCCGGGCCGGTCGCGCCTCCCGCGCGCGGCGGGCCCGAGCCCGGTGCGCGCCCCCGCGCGCAGTCCGTGTACCGGGACCAGGGCGCGGCGGGCGGTTTCCCCGTGCCGGGCCGGACCGGCGGCG
>NZ_JAVSCF010000248.1:0-9430 GCF_031932565.1 Streptomyces sp. B1866 | reverse complement strand
CCGATCCGGGCCGTACGGGTCCGGCCCGCGCGGGGTGCCGGGTCCGCCGGGGGCCGGGGCGGGGCCGTCGTACGGCGCCGGGGGCCGCGCGCCGTGCGACGGGGGCGGCCCGGCGGCGTGCCGGGCGCCGGGGCCGTCCTGGGCGTACCCGTCCGGGGCGTACCCGTCCGGGGCATATCCGTCCGGGGCGTGCGGGGACGCGTCCGGTCCGTACGGTGCCGTCGCCGGAGCGTCCGACGACGGGCCGGCCCCGTACGGCGGGGGCGTGTCGCGGTGGGTCGCGGGCCGCGGCGGATACGCCGGGCGCGGTGCGGGGACCGCCTGGGGCGGCACCGCGTCGCGCCGGGTGCCGCGTGGCTCGTGAGTGCCCTCGGTGTCCATAGTGCCGCCCCTCGCCCCCTGACGGGCCGTCCTGTCGCCTGCGCGCGGTGGCGCGCCACCGCTCAATCTAGTGTTCCCCTCCAGAAAGCCGGAACGTACGCCGCACGCCGCGTGGTTGGCCTCCCGCGCGGGAGGCCGGGCGGTCCGCGCGTACCGTACCCGCCGGGCCGCTGCCGCCGCGTGCCTGTCCGCCGCGGCCAACGCGACACGGCCGCCGCTCCCCCGCGGCGCATGCCGCGCCCGCCGCCGCGGCCCTAGCCTGCGACTGACCGCACGGTCCCCGCCACCTCCAGGAGCGCCCATGCCCGCACCGCAGGCCGTCCCCGCCGCCCTTCCGCAGGAGCGCCGCCTCGTCACCGCGATCCCCGGCCCGAAGTCCCGGGAGCTGATGGCCCGCAAGAGCGCGGCGGTGGCCGACGGCGTGGGCACGGTCATGCCGGTCTTCGCGGCCCGCGCGGGCGGCGGGGTGATCGAGGACGTGGACGGCAACTCGCTCATCGACTTCGGTTCCGGCATCGCCGTGACCTCGGTGGGCTCCAGCGCGGAGGCCGTGGTGCGGCGCGCGGCCGCGCAGCTCGCCGACTTCACCCACACCTGCTTCATGGTGACGCCGTACGAGGGCTACGTGGCGGTGTGCGAGGAGCTGGCGCGGCTGACGCCGGGCGGGCACGCGAAGAAGTCGGCGCTGTTCAACTCGGGCGCCGAGGCCGTGGAGAACGCGGTGAAGATCGCCCGGGTGGCGACCGGCCGGCAGGCGGTCGTCGTGTTCGACCACGGCTACCACGGCCGCACCAACCTGACCATGGCCCTGACCGCCAAGAACATGCCGTACAAGCAGGGTTTCGGCCCCTTCGCGCCCGAGGTCTACCGGATGCCGCTCGCCTACCCCTACCGCTGGCCGACCGGGCCCGAGCGCTGCGCCGAGGAGGCGGCGGCCCAGGTGACCGACCTGATCGACAAGCAGGTGGGGGCGGGGAACGTGGCCGCGATCGTCATCGAGCCGGTGCTGGGCGAGGGCGGGTTCATCGTGCCCGCTCCGGGTTTCCTGCCGCGGATCGCCGCCTACGCGCGGGCGCACGGCATCGTCTTCGTCGCCGACGAGATCCAGTCGGGCTTCTGCCGCACCGGCCGGTGGTTCGCGTGCGAGCACGAGGGCGTCGTGCCCGACCTGGTCACCACCGCGAAGGGCATCGCGGGCGGCCTGCCGCTGGCCGCCGTCACCGGCCGGGCGGAGCTGATGGACGCGGCGCACACCGGGGGCCTGGGAGGCACCTACGGCGGCAACCCGGTGGCCTGCGCGGCGGCGCTCGGCGCCATCGAGACCATGCGCGAGCTGGACCTGAACGCGCGGGCGCGGCGCATCGAGGAGGTCGTGCGGGACCGTCTCGGGGCGCTGCGGGAGGCGTGTCCGGCCATCGGCGACCTGCGCGGCCGCGGCGCGATGATGGCCGTCGAGCTGGTCCGGCCGGGCACCAAGGAGCCCGACCCGCGGGCGGCGGCCGCGCTGGCGGCGTCCTGCCACGCGCAGGGCCTGGTGGTGCTGACCTGTGGAACGTACGGTAATGTTCTGCGCTTCCTGCCGCCGCTGGTGATCGGCGAGGACCTGCTGCGCGAGGGGCTGGACATCCTGGGGGGAGCCCTGGCGCGGCAGTGAACGGCCTGGTCCGGCGCGTGCCGTGAAGTGCCGTGGAGCGGCGTGAAGAAGATGTGCGGGGCCCATGTCGGGAGGGTGTTCCGCCTGTCGCAACGCGCTGCGCTGCCGTACGGTCGATCCAGATGAGAGATTCACGCCGCTCGCAGGGGACTGCGGGCGACGCCGGACCGGTGCTTCCCCAGTGCCGTTCCGGCCGTGCCCTCGCGCACACCACTGGAGCCTCCGGCTCCGGATCTCCTCACCGATCGGATGGCCGCCCGCCCCAAACCCCCCGGGGCGCGCGGTGCCCCGGTCACGACGGCGGCCCCGGAACTACCCCCCCTGTTCCGGGGCCGCCGAATGTCTGCCCGCCGCCGGGCCGCGGTCCCCGCCGCCCGCGCGTGCGGCTACTCCTCGCGCTCCTGCCCGCCGCGCTGTTCGCGCTGATCACCTGCCTGGTCGCGGCCGGCGGCCCGGCGCGTTCGGCCGACGAGCGGCTGCGCCGCGCGGTGGCCGCCTGCGGTCTTCCCTCCCGCGCCGCCGAGTTCTTCGCCGACCTCGGCGGGATGGGAGCGGCGGCGCCGGTGCTGGCGGCGGCGGCCGGGTACGCGGCGTGGCGGGGGCGGCGGCAGGGCGCGCCGCGCTGGTGGCTGCCGCCGCTGGCCGCCGCGCTGGCGATGGCCGCCGTCCCGGCCCTGGTCGCCCCGCTCAAGGCCGTGCTGGACCGCGCCGCGCCGCCCGGCCCGCTCGCGGGCGGGTCCGGCTTCTACCCGTCGGGCCACGCCGCCACGGCCCTGGTCGGCTACGGCGCCGCGGCGCTCCTGCTGCTGCCCCGCCCGCGCCTGCGGCGGCCCCTGGCGGCGGCCGTGGCGCTGGTGAACGCGGCCGTGGGCGTGGGCCTGGTGGCCCGCGGGTACCACTGGCCGCTGGACGTGGCCGGGAGCTGGTGCCTGGGCTGCTGCCTGCTGTGGGCCGTGTGGCGCGTGCGCGCCGGGCGGGCGGGGGGCTGAGGAGGAGGCGGCGCCGGCGCGCGTCAGCCCTCCGTTCCGCCGCGTCCCTCGTGCTCCTGGGACCCGTCCAGGCGCCGCAGGCCGAAGGCGGTGTCGAGGCCTCCGGGGCGTTCGGCGCCGGCGTACGGCGGCGGGTCGGCGGGGGCCGCCCCGGCCGTCTCACCGGGCCGCGGTCCCTCCTCCCGCCCCCGCCCCTCGCCGGGCCGCGTCCCGTCCGCGCGGGCGAGCGAGACGGCCCGTTCCGCGCGGGCGAGCGAGACGGCCCGTTCCGCGCGGGCGAGCGAGACGGCCTCGTGCAGGGCGGTCTCCAGCAGGGCGGGGTCGGTGAGCGTGCCGGAGCCGTCCGGCACCACCACCCACCGCACGCCGCCCGTCGCCCGTCCCGGGTAGGGCACCACGATCCACGTGCCGGGGCCCGCCCCGCGCACGCCCGCGCCGGACCACCGGGACGCCGTCCCGGGCGGGACGAAGAAGCCCATCCGGGCGCTGCCGAAGTCGGCCAGCACCGGGCCCGGGGCCTCCAGTAACCCGCGGAGCACGTCGAGCGTCAGCGTCCCGAGCCCGCCCGGCATGATCAGGACGTCCCACAGCCGGCCGGCCGGCAGCAGCGCCACTCCCAGGGGGTTGCGCTCCCAGTCCCACCGGCAGGCGTCGGGATCGGGCGCCGCGGCCGCCAGCCATGCCACCGCGTCCCCGTATTCGGCGCCGTACATGAGGCTCCTTCCTTCCGTTCCGTTACGCGCGGGCGGTTCCCGCTGGGAAGGGGGGACAGGGCTGCGGGTGCCTCCTTACACGGCTTCGCCGGACCGTTGCGGACGAAGTGGCGCACGCGGGTACGGCTGGAGTGCGCGGGGGGCGCACGGTGGTGCGCGGCGCGGTCCGCGGCCCAAAGGGTGGTATGGCCAAAGAGTGGTAGGGCCAGAGGGTGGCAGGGCATGCGAAAGCCCCGCCGGACGGTGAAGGACTTCGGCGGGGCTGTCGCGCCGCCGACCGGGGCCGGGCGGCGAGGCGTACGGCGTCAGGCGGCCGGACCGGCGCCGGGCAGGACCCGGACGGCGGCGAGGGTGTCGTAGGCGGAGTCGTCGTCCTCGTCGACCGCGATGTACACGAAGATCATGACGACGCTCGCGACGACGGCGATGACGCCGCAGATGAGCCCGGCCAAGGCCTGGCCGCCGTTGGTCGCCGTGCCCCGGCCCGCCTTGGCGCGGCCGAGCGCGCCGAAGACGATCGCCAGCACGCCGAGGATGGCGCCGAACACGACGGTGAAGAACGCGACGAGCCCGATGATGCCCAGCACCAGCGCCGCGGTGCCCTGCCCGTTGTCGGGGACGGGCCCCACGGGCCAGCCGGGGCCGTACGGCGCCTGGGGGTAGCCGGGGTAGCCGTAGCCGGGCTGGCCGTAGGGCGGCTGCCCGCCGGGCTGCCCGGCGTACGGGTTCCCGCCCGGCGCGGCGAAGCCGCCGGGCGGGCCGGGCTGCTGGGCGCTGGGCGTGCCCGGGCCGGTCGGCGCGGGCGGGGGCGGCGGCACCGGGCCGGAGGCGCCGGGCACCGGCAGGGCGGTGACCGTGGGCTGCGCGAACGGCGGCGCGTCCGGCGGGACGGGCGGACCGCCCGCGGGCTTGTCCAGCGGCACCCGCTGCTCCGGCGGCGCCCAGGGGTCTCGCTCGGGCGTGCCCGGCGGTCCGGGCCGGCTGGTGTCCTCAGGCTGCTGCGCCATTACCTCTCCCCTGCGGTGTCGGCCCATGCTAAGGCCTGTCCGCCGGCAGCGCGCCAGGCGCCTCTACGATGACCTCACGTCCGCAGCCGCGGCACGACTCCGGGAGGACCTCTTGACCGATCTCACTGCCTTCATCGCGGGGTTGCCGAAGGCGGAGCTCCACGTCCACCACGTCGGATCCGCCTCGCCCCGGATCGTCGCCGAGCTGGCCGCGCGACACCCGGACTCCCCGGTGCCCACCGACCCGGAGGCGCTGGCCGACTACTTCGTCTTCCGCGACTTCGCCCACTTCATCGACGTCTACCTGTCGGTGGTCGACCTGGTCCGCGACGCGGAGGACGTGCGGCTGCTCACCTACGAGATCGCCCGCGACATGGCCCGGCAGAACGTGCGCTACGCCGAGCTGACCGTCACCCCCTTCAGCTCCACCAGCCGCGGCATCCCGGATCTCGCCTTCACCGAGGCGATCGAGGACGCGCGCCGGTCCGCCGAGGCCGACTTCGGGGTGGTGTTGCGCTGGTGCTTCGACATCCCCGGCGAGGCGGGCCTGGCGGCCGCGGAGGAGACCGCGCGGATCGCCTGCGAGCTGCGCCCGGAGGGGCTGGTGAGCTTCGGGCTCGGCGGGCCGGAGATCGGCGTGCCGCGCGGGCAGTTCAAGCCGTACTTCGACCGGGCCCGGGCGGCCGGCCTGCACAGCGTGCCGCACGCGGGCGAGACCACCGGCCCGGAGACCGTCTGGGACGCCCTGACCGCGCTGGGCGCGGAGCGCATCGGCCACGGCACCAGCGCCGTGCGGGACCCGGAGCTGCTGGCGTACCTGGCCGAGCACCGCATCCCGCTGGAGGTCTGCCCGACGTCGAACGTCGCCACGCGCGCGGTCCCCTCCCTGGAGGAGCACCCGCTGGCGCGGATGGTCGCGGCGGGCGTGCCCGTGACGATCAACAGCGACGACCCGCCGATGTTCGGCACGGACCTCAACACCGAGTACGCGGTGGCGGCCCGGCTGCTGGGCCTGGACCAGGCGGGCGTCGCGGACCTGGCGCGCGGCGCGGTGGCCGCGTCCTTCCTGGACGCGGCGGGCAAGGCGCGGCTGACCGCGGAGATCGACGCGTACGCCGACGGCGTGGGCTGATGGCGGCGGCGACCGGGGCCGCGGTCGCGGCGGCGTTCACCGCCGTGGCCCACCGCGGCGACCCGTACGTGTGCCGGGAGAACACCCTGCCGTCGCTGCGCTCCGCGGTGGCCGCCGGGGCCGACGCCGTCGAGGTCGACGTGCGGCTGACGCAGGACGGCGTCCCGGTGCTGCTGCACGACGCCACCCTCAAGCGGCTGTGGGGGCACGAGCGGCCCCTGGACTCCCTCACGGCCGCGGACGTGCGGGAGCTGACCGGCGACGGCGTGCCGTCCCTGCGCGCGGCCCTGGCCGCGACCGAGGCGGTGCGGCTGCTGATCGACCTGCCCGGCGCGGTGGCCGCCCGGGAGGCGGTCGCCGAGGTGCGCGCGGCCGGCGCGGCCGACCGGGTGTACTACTGCGGCGACATACCCGCCCTGCAGGCCGTACGCGCCGCGGACCCGGCCGCGGAGCTGGCCCTGACCTGGACCACGAGCGCCCCGCCGCGGCCCGCCCTGCTGGACGCGCTGCGCCCGCGGTGGGTCAACTACCGCTTCGGCCTCATCTCCCCGGCCCTGGTCGACCGCGCGCACGCCGACGGGCTGCTGGTGTCGGCCTGGACGGCCGACACCCGGCGGACGATGGCCCGGCTGCTGCGCGCGGGCGTGGACGCGGTCACGACCAACCGGGTGGCCGCGCTGCGCGCGCTGGTCGGCGGCCGCCGCCCCGTGCCCGGGCCGGGCCGGTCAGCCGTCCAGTGAGGTCATCACGTGCTTCACGCGCGTGTAGTCCTCGAAGCCGTAGGCGGACAGGTCCTTGCCGTAGCCGGACTTCTTGAACCCGCCGTGCGGCATCTCGGCCACCAGCGGGATGTGGGTGTTGACCCACACGCAGCCGAAGTCCAGAGCCTTGGTCAGGCGCATCGCGCGCGCGTGGTCGCGGGTCCACACCGAGGACGCCAGGCCGTACTCGACGCCGTTGGCGAACGCCACCGCCTGCGCCTCGTCGGTGAAGGACTGCACGGTGATGACCGGGCCGAACACCTCCTGCTGCACGATCTCGTCGTCCTGCCGCAGCCCGGAGACCACCGTGGGCGCGTAGAAGTAGCCGGCGTCGCCGACCCGGTGGCCGCCGGCCTCCACCCGGGCGTGCGCGGGCAGCCGGTCGACGAAGCCGCTGACCTGCGCGAGCTGGGTGGCGTTGTTCAGCGGCCCGTAGGCGACGTCCGGCACGTCCGGCGCGCCGGTCTTGGTGCCGGCCGCCGCCTCGGCGAGCGCGGCCACGAACGTGTCGTGCACCGACTCGTGCACCAGCACGCGCGTGGCGGCCGTGCAGTCCTGGCCGGCGTTGAAGAAGCCGGCCGCGGCGATGCCCTCCACCGCCTTGGGCAGGTCGGCGTCGTCGAAGACGACCACGGGCGCCTTGCCGCCGAGTTCCAGGTGGACGCGCTTGACGTCGCGCGCGGCGGTCTCGGCGACCTGCGCCCCGGCCCGTACGGATCCGGTGATGGACGCCATCGCGGGCACCGGGTGCTCGACCATCAGCCGTCCGGTGGCGCGGTCGCCGCACAGCACGTTGAACACGCCCGCCGGGTGGCCGAGACCGGCCAGCACGCCGCCGACGATATCGGCGATGAGCACGGTGGAGGCGGGCGTGGTGTCGGAGGGCTTGAGGACGACCGTGTTGCCCGCCGCGAGCGCCGGGGCGAACTTCCACACGGCCATCATCATCGGGTAGTTCCACGGCGCGACCTGCGCGCACACGCCCAGCGGCTCGCGGCGCACGAAGGACGTCAGGCCGTCCATGTACTCGCCGGCCGAGCGGCCCTCCAGCATCCGCGCGGCGCCCGCGAAGAACCGGATCTGGTCGATCATGGGCGGGATCTCCTCCTCGCGCGTGAGGCCGATCGGCTTGCCGGTGTTCTCGCTCTCGACCGCGACCAGTTCCTCGGCGCGCTCCTCGACGGCGTCGGCGATCCGCAGCAGCGCCTTCTGCCGCTCGCCGGGCACCAGGTCGCGCCAGGCCGGGAAGGCGGCCGCGGCGGCGGCCATGGCGGCGTCGACGTCGGCGGGGCCGGACAGCGGCGCGGTGGCGTAGGGCTCGCCGGTGGCGGGGTTGACCACCTCGGTGGTCCGCCCGTCGGCGGCGTCCCGGAACTCCCCGTCGATGTGGTTGCGCAGGTGACGCAGTCCTGTGGTCACGTTGCCACCCTTTCTGTCACGGGACCGGTGGGGCAGACACCGCCCACAGTAGCTCTCCGCCGGGCGGGTGCGGGGCCCGTCGGCGCCGGGAGCCGCGAGGTCCGCCGCGCGGCGGCGCACGCCACGCGGCGCGCACCCGCGACAGCGCCCCCTGGGAACGCGCCCGGTGCCCCGGGGCGTGCGCCCGGGGCTCCCGGGGGCGTGCGCCTGGCGCTCATACACTCCCCCGCTCATCGCGAAAGGGGCTGATCGGAGGAACCCCGCTCGCGTCCCGCCGAGCCTGGGCCCGGCGCCGGACCGGAGTCCTTACCGTGTCCTTACCGTGCCAGTGACCGATCGGCCCCCGTCCTCGTTCCCCCGACTGAGGGACAACGACCCAAGCAAGGCAAGGCAAGGTGCTCCCATGGCGGCTCCGCCGGACAACGACGTGCTCTGGGCACGCACCCTGACGTACGCGTACGACGGCTCGCCGGCCGTCTCCGGCGTCTCCATCGGCGTCCGCGAGGGCGAGGTCCTCGCCCTGACCGGGCCGCGCGGCGGCGGGAAGACCACCCTCCTGAAGTGCCTGTCGGCCCAGCTCCCGCCGGACGGCGGCGAGGTGTGGTTCAACAGCTCCCCGGTCCACACCCTCGGCCCGGCGGGCCGCGAGCGGCTGCGCCGGGAGCGGTTCGGCTGGGTCGGGACCTGCCCGCAGCTGGTCCCCGAGCTGACCGCCTGGGAGAACGTGGCCCTGCCGCTGCTGCTGCGGGGCGTGCGGCGGCGCGCCGCCAAGAGCGCGGCTCGCGAGTGGCTGGAGCGGCTGGACGTCGGCGACCTGGCCGGGCGGCGGCCGGACGGGCTGCGGCAGACGCAGCGGCAGCGGATCGCCATCGCCCGCGCGCTGGCCGGCGAGCCCGCCGTGCTGTTCGCCGACGAGCCCAGCGCGCCGCTGCGCGGCACCGACCGCACCCAGGCGCTGCGGACGCTGACCGCCGCGGCCCGCTCGCACGGCGTCACGGTCGTCCTGGCCTGCGGCACGGCCGAGGCGGCCGCGCTCGCCGACCGCACCGTCACGCTGATCGACGGGCGCCGGGCGGGGCTGGTCATGTCGGCGGCGGAGGCGGAGGGCAGGACGGCGTGCTCAGCCTCCGCCTAGCGCGCGGGGCCCGCCCGGCGGCCCTGCTGCCGCGGCTGCTGGTCGTGGCGGCGTCGGCGGGCGCGGGCTTCCTGCTGCTGTGCGCGCTGGGGTACGCCGCCGCCCACCCGGGGAGGTCCGCCGGGGCGCTGGCGCGGCTGCTGTGGTGCGCGGTGCCGCTGGCGGCCGCGGTGCAGCTGGCCGCCGTGGTGGCCCGGGCCCGCCCCGGACGGCGGACGCGGTCGGGACTGGCCGCCGCG
>NZ_JAVSCF010000247.1:0-9558 GCF_031932565.1 Streptomyces sp. B1866 | reverse complement strand
GATCATTCTCGTTGAGAAAACCTCACTCGCCGTGCTCTGCCGGGATGAAGGGCAGATGCGGATGCGGGGATGGCACAGCTGCGAGCTTGACCACCCGGAAGGCGAGGATGAATACCCGGTGGATATCCATGTGGGGGATCGCAGGGTATCGCT
The DNA here is from genome assembly GCF_031932565.1 of Streptomyces sp. B1866. Taxonomy (NCBI): domain Bacteria; kingdom Bacillati; phylum Actinomycetota; class Actinomycetes; order Kitasatosporales; family Streptomycetaceae; genus Streptomyces; species Streptomyces sp. B1866. Next base: position 9,405 of record NZ_JAVSCF010000247.1, on the reverse strand, counting down.
TGGCAGTGCCGAAGTAAGGGTGGTGGACCGCCGTGGCCGGTGGCTGATCGCCCCCAACCTCGTCTACCACTACGTCACCGCGCACTCGTATCTTCCGCCGGAGGACTTCATCGAGGCCGTTCTGGCGCAACGGACAGCCAGGCCGAAGGTGTGACGCGACCGCCCAACGGGCGGCTGGGCAGGGAGGCTCCGCTGCGCCCGGCGCAGGCCGATCGGCTGACCGGGCCCCGGCAGGACGTACCCCTGTCCTCCCCAAGGCGGAGCACCCGCCGACCCCGGGTGCGTCCAACGGCCCACCCCCGCTTCCCCCCGCCGCACGACGCCCGGCAGCGCCCCCGCCAGGAGAGTTGGGGACGTAACCCCGACCCACCCAGCCGAAGGGCCCTCATGACCACGCGAAAGACAGCGGCGGCGGCGGGCGCGCTCGCGGGGGCCGCCGCGCTGGCCGCCGCCGCGCTCACGCCCGCCGCGCGGGCCGCCGACGACGCGCCGCCCGAGAAGCCCCGTCTGACCGCCGCCTCCGACGTCGTCCTGCCCAACCTGGACGACGACGCCCGGCGCTGCCGACTGCGCCCCGGTGACCTCGACCGGCTCGACCTGGCCGTGGACGAGCGGCTGGCCGCGTGCCACGACGCCGCCGACGACGTCGTCAACGGGCCGCGCGACGCCGACGACCTGACGACGCTGCGGGTCGAGCCGATGGCCGTGGGGGACGCGGCCGTGGGGCGGGTGTCGCTGCCCGCGGCGCAGCGGCCGTACGCGCGGGTGTTCGTGGAGCGCGGCGGTCGGCTGGTGGCGCTGGGGGACGGCGGGCGGCTTACCGCCGCCGAGCTGCGCGGGGGCGCCAGGCTCGCCGTCGAGGGGCGGGACGTCGTGCGCGATCCGGCGCGGTGGGACGGGCGGATCACCGTGTCGCTCGCCGTGACCGACGGCGGCGTCACCCGCGACGCCGCCGTTCACCTGCACGTCGCGCCCGTACTGCTCCAGAACGACCTCCAGGCCGCCCAGCGGCTCATCGCCGCCGCGCCCGGGCCCGGCGAGGGCGTGCCCGCCGAGGTGCCCGCGGCCGAGCGGCGGCCCGGCGGGTGGGCGCCGTTCGCGCGGTCGCTGCGGGGGGCCGTGGCGGACGCGGGGCTGCCGGACGGCGCGCTGCGGTTCCAGTCGGGCGGCGCGGACTGGTGGCGGGACATCTGGCGGCAGGACATCGTGGAGCCGGGTTACGTCAGCAGGCCGCTGCCGGGCGGCGGCGCGCACACCCTGCGCATCCTGCTGCGCTCGCCCAACTACTGGGCCTCCGGCGACGGGCGCGCCGCGAGCCTGCGCCGCGCGGGGCGGCTGCTGTTCCGCGACTGGCGGGGGCCGGACGTGGGGGTGGTGCAGCAGTACACCGCCGACCGGGACCCCGGCGTGGACGAACTCCAGAACTTCACCGGGAACGTCGAATCCGTGCCGCCCTTCCCCGGCCACCCCCAGGGGCGGATCCTGTACGGCGCCACGCCCCGGCGGCACCCGGACCGCTCGTTCACCGCCCTGCTCGCCGCCCAGGGCGCGCAGTCCCCGGTCGTACTCGACACCTCCTGGCTGCTGGTCGGGCACGTGGACGAGACCGTGCACGTCGTACGCGCCGACAACCCGCGCGGGTGGACGCTGGCCGTCGCCGACCCCCGGCTGGCCGTGCGGCTGCTGGAGCGGGTGCGGGACGCGGGCGGCGGCGGGCGGCGGCTGTTCGACAGCGCCGCCGACGAGGACCGGCTCACCGTCGACCAGTACCTGGCGTACGACCGCGAAAGCGGCTCCAACGCGGACGCCGCCCGGCACATCGACGGCCAGCTACGGGTCCTGCTGCGCGCCACCGGGCTGCGCGAGTCCGACCTGGTGCGGCTGCCGGTGCTGTACGCGAAGGCGGGCGACGACACCCGTCCCGAGGGCCTGCTCGCCTACTCGCCCGCCGTCGTCAACGGGCTGTCCCTCACCGCCCGCGACTTCGCCGCCCCGATCCCGCACGGGCCCCGGCTGGACGGCCGGGACGTGCTGCGGGCGGAGACCGAGGCGCGGCTGCGGGCCACCGGTGTCACCGTGCACTGGGTGGAGGACTTCTCCTGGGCCCACATGAGCGGCGGCGAGGTGCACTGCGCCACCAACGCGCTGCGGGACGTCACCCCGGCGGGCGGCAGCACGGCACCAGTCTCTCGCGTCACCCACATGGAGTAATCAGATCTCGGGAGGGCGCCGTCCGCTTCCTAGCGTGGGAAGTGGGCGGCGGCCCGCGTTCCGGTTCCGTGCTCACCGCGCGTCCGTACCGCGCCCGCCGCGGCCACCCCGCGACACCGGGACCTCTCATGGACTACGACACCCTGTCGACACCGCTGGAGGCGCTGCACCGGCGCTACGACCCCGGACGCCCGGAGGACCGGCAGGCGCTGGCCGCCCGCGCGCGGGAGGAGCTGGCCGGGGTGGTGGACGTGGACCCGGCCGACCCCGAGCGGCCGGTCCGCGTGTCGGTCACCCTGTCCGTCACGCCCGGCCTCGACGTGGCGCGGCTGCGCGCCCGCGGCATCGCCGTGCACACGCTGGGAGACGAGGGCGACACCGTGTGCACGGCCGACGTGCCCTGGGACGAGCTGCCCTGGCTGTCCGAGCGGCCCGAGGTCGTCCGGATCTCCCCCGCCGAGCGGGTGCACCCCCTGATGCGGGTCGCGCGCGAGGCGGTGGGCGTGGACGCGTACCAGCAGGCCACCGGGAACAGGGGCGCCGGAGTGCTGATCGGCGTGATCGACTCCGGCATCTCGCGGCTGGAGGACTTCCGCGACGGCACCGGCCGGTCCCGCGTCCTGCGCATCTGGGACCAGACGCAGCCCCACGCCCCCGGCAGCTCCGTACCGTACGGCCGGGAGTTCACCCGCGAGCACGGCGACCTCGCCCAGTCCAGGGACGACAACCCGGGCCTGCTGGGCCACGGCACGCACGTCGCGGGCATCGCCGCCGGCTCCAGCCCCGCCTACCCGGGCGTGGCCCCCGACGCGAACCTCGTCGTGGTCAAGTCGACCGTCCCGAAGACCACCGCGCGCGTGATCGACGCCCTGCGCTACGTCGTCCGCGTCGCCCGGGCCCTGCGCATGCCCCTCGTGGTGAACATGAGCCTGGGCTTCCACGGCAACGCGCACGACGGCACCGACGACCTCTCGCGCGTCGTGGACCAGGTCAGCGGCCCCGGGCGCATCGTCTGCTGCGCGGCGGGGAACGAGGCGGGCCTGGCCGTCCACGCCCGGGAGGCCGTGACGCGGACGGACAGCGCGACGATCGAGTACTCGTTCCGGTCCCCCGCCTCGCCGTTCGACCTCCCCGTCACCCCCGCCGCCTCGTTCAGCCTGCACGGCTGGTACGCGGGGTCGGCGGCGGAGACGCTGGGGGTGCGGGTGACCCCGCCGCCGGGCGAGGAGAAGGAGTACGACGTCACCGTGGCCGTCCCGCCGGGCCGGGACCCGTTCAACGGCGACCGCAGCTTCGTCGTCACCGCGCACCGCGGCCACGACGAGCGGCCGATCACGTCGGGCCTGTGGAAGATCGAGATCACCGGCGAGCGGCTGGCCGACGACCGGCCGCGGCGGGTCGACGTGTGGGACGGGGCGGGCGGCACGGCGGGCGGCTACTTCGTCACCCGCAGCACGCCGGAGACGACGGTCGCCGCGCCCGCCTGCGCCACGTCGGCCATAGCCGTCGGGTCCTTCACCACCGAGATCCGGTGGGTCGACGACGGCGGCGTGCCCCGGGACGCGACCCGGCCGCCCTACAACCTCACCCTGGTGAAGAACGACCTGTCCGCCTTCAGCAGCCAGGGGCCCCGGCGGGACGGGCGGATGAAGCCGGACCTGGTCGCCCCCGGGGCCGCGCTCGTCTCCAGCCTGTCCGACGGCCTGCCCGGGCCGGTCACCGAATTCCTGCGTGCGAGCGGCCTGGTGGTCCCGCCGCACCACACCGTGCGGTACGGCACCAGCATGGCCGGTCCGTTCGTCGCCGGCACGGCCGCGCTACGGCTGGCGAAGGACCCCTTCTGCGACGCCCGGCGCTTCCTGGACGACCTGGCGTACACCCACACCGGCCAGGACGCGCGGAAGTGGGGGCGGGGGCTGCTGGACCTCTTCCACGTGCGGTGGTGAGCGCCGAACCGCCGCCGGTTCCGCGGTTTCGCGCGGCCTCAGGCCGGGCGCGCCGGGTCCGGCACCGGCAGGCCCAGGCGGCGGTCCCGCAGCACCGGGAACTCCGCGCGCGTCGTGGCCACCCGCGCCAGGTCAAGCTCCACGGTCAGCACCTCCTCGTCCGCGCCCGCCTCGGCCAGCACCTCGCCCCACGGGTCGACGACGAGGCTGTGCCCGGCCTGCTCGACGCCCGCGTGGGTGCCCGCGGTGCCGCACGCCAGCACGTACGCCTGGTTCTCCACGGCGCGGGCGCGGGCCAGCAGCCGCCAGTGCTCGCGGCGGCGGGCGGGCCAGCCCGCGGGGAGGACCAGCAGCTCGGCGCCCGCGTCGGCCAGCAGCCGGAACAGCTCGGGGAAGCGCAGGTCGTAACAGGTGGCCAGGCCCACGACCGCCTCCGGCAGGCGGGCGGTGACCACCTCGTCCCCCGCGGCCATCAGGGCGGCCTCGCCCCGGTCGAAGCCGAAGCGGTGGATCTTGCGGTACGAGCGGACCAGCTCGCCCGTCGGCGCGAACAGCAGCGAGGTGTTGAACAGCAGGTCGCCCGCCGCGCCGTCCAGCGCGGCCGGGCCGCCCGCTGACCCCGCGTCAGGCGCGCGCTCCACGATCGAGCCGCCGTGCAGCCACACCCCGGCCTCGCGCGCGGCGAGCGAGAGCGCGGCGGCGGTCGGGCCGGTCAGCGGCTCGGCCCCGGCGGCGTAGGACTCCGACGCGAACGCGCCGACCGTCCACAACTCGGGCAGGACGACCAGATCCGCGCCCGCCGCGCCCGCCTGACGGACGAACGCGGCCGCCCGCTCCCGACGTGATTCGACCGGCTCGTCCGGATCCACCCGGATCTGAACCAGGGAAGCGTGCACGATACTCCCGCTCCTGGGCGTTGATCCCTTTTCAGCAGGGCCTACGATTCCATCCCGAAAGCACTCCCCGACGTGCCCGCCCGCAGCGTAACTTAAACGCACACCCGCACTCAGCAGCCCGCCCGCGTACCGACCGCCCGAGGGGTCACGTGACCGTCCATCCAAGCCTCCAGACCGCCATCGACGCGTGGACTCATTCCATCGAAGCGATATCCGAGCTGGTCACTCCGCTCGCCGAGAGCGAGTGGAGCCGGGCCACGGACCTTCCGGGATGGCTGGTGCGGGACGTCGTCTCGCACGTCATCGGCATGGAGACCGAGATGCTGGGCGACCCGCGGCCCATCCACTCGCTGCCGCGCGACCTGTTCCACGTGACCACCGACCTCCAGCGCTACCTGGAGGTGCAGGTCGACGTGCGGCGCTGCCACACGGCGCCGGAGATGACGGCCGAGCTGGAGTACACCATCATCCGCCGCTCCCGGCAGCTGCGGAACGAGAAGCGGGCGCCGGACGCGGTGGTGCGCGGGCCGCTGGGCACGGAGCGGACGCTGGAGACCGCGCTGACGGTGCGGGCGTTCGACGTCTGGGTGCACGAGCAGGACCTGCGGCGGGCGCTCGGCAAGCCCGGGAACCTGGACTCCCCCGGCGCGTCGGTCACGCGGGACGTGCTGCTGTCCCGGCTGCCGAAGGTGGTGGCCGAGGACGCGGGCGCCCCGGCCGGGTCGGCGGTCGTGGTGGACGTGACCGGGCCGGTGGAGTTCATGCGGACGGTACGGGTCGACGGCGAGGGCCGGGCGACGATCGACGGCAGCGTGTCGCTGGGCCCGGCCGTGACGCTGACCACCGACTGGGAGACGTACCTGCGGCTGGCGTGCGGGCGGGTGCGGGCCGAGGCGGTGGCCGACCGGCTGAAGATCGAGGGCGACCACAAGCTCGCCGACGCCCTCCTGCGGAACTTCTCGGTCACGTCCTGACCTGCCCCGGGCGGGCGCTGCCCGCCCGGCGGCGGCGTGGCCGGCCGTGTGTCGGTAGGCGGCGGTACGGTCGCGGCGTGCGCGGCGGCCGGGTCAGGGGTCCTGGCGGGCACCCCGTGGCCCGGCCCGCGCCGTACGGCCGGGTACGCGGCGCCCGCGTGCGCGGCAGGCCCGTACGGCCGTACCGCGCCCGTACCGGCCCCGCGCCCGGCCCCGTACCGCCCCGGCGAACGGCCGGGTCACGCGGGCACGTGCACCGCCTCCACCCGGCTGGCCACCACCCGCTCGCGCTCCCTGCGGTCCGCGCGCCCGCGCAGCCGCAGCACCTGCGCCAGGCCCACGGCCTGGAAGGCGAACACCGAGGTGAGGGCCACGCGGTAGTCGTCGCCTGTCCCGTCAAGCAGCACGCCGATGGCCAGCAGGGTGACCATGGACGCGGTGAAGCCGCCCATGTTGACGATGCCGGAGGCGGTGCCGAGCCGTTCGGGCGGGTTGGCCGGGCGGGCGAAGTCGAAGCCGATCATCGACGCGGGGCCGCACGCGCCGAGCACCGCGCACAGCGCGACCAGCAGTCCCAGCGGCGCGTGGCCGGGCCAGGCCAGGACGGCGCCCCACAGCAGCGCGGTCGCCGCGACCGTGCCCAGGACCAGGGGCGCGCGGGCGGCGTAGTGGCGGGCGACGACCTGCCCGTAGACCAGGCCGACGGCCATGTTGGACAGCACCACGAGGGTCAGCAGCTCGCCCGCCGCGCCCCGGGACAGGCCCTCGGCCTCCACCAGGAAGGGCAGGCCCCACAGCAGCAGGAAGACGGTCGCGGGGAACTGGGCGGTGAAGTGCACCCACATGCCCAGGCGGGTGCCGGGCTCGGCCCACGCCTCGGCGATCTGCCGCCGTACGAACCCGGGGTCGGCGTGCGCGGGCGCGGGCGGCGGCTCGTACCCCTCCGGGTGGTCCCTGAGGAACAGCAGGACCAGGACGAGCACGGCCGCGCCGCCGACCGCGCTGCCCGCGAAGGTGGGCGTCCAGCCGAAGGTGTGCAGCAGGCGGGCCAGGAGGAGCGTGGAGACCAGGTTGCCCGCCACCCCGAACAGCGCGGCGACCTGGGCGATCAGCGGGCCGCGCCGGGCCGGGAACCAGCGGGCGCCGAGCCGCAGCACGCTGATGAACGTCATGGCGTCGCCGCAGCCCAGCAGCGCGCGGCAGGCCAGCGCCGCGCCGTAGGAGTGCGAGACGGCGAACCCGAGCTGTCCGGCGGTGAACAGCACGATGCCCATGGCCAGCACCTTCTTGGTGCCGAGCCGGTCGACCAGCAGGCCGACGGGGATCTGCATACCCGCGTAGACCAGCAGTTGGAGGATGGAGAAGGCGGACAGCGCGGAGGCGCCCACGTGGAAGCGGTCCTCGGCGTCGAGGCCGGCGACGCCCAGGCTGGTGCGGTAGACGACGGCGGTGAAGTAGACGGCGACGCCCAGGCCCCAGACGGCGGCGGCGCGCCGCCCGCCCGGCGGGTCGCCGGGCAGCCTGCGGTCGGCGCGGGAGGCGCGCGTGACGGTCATATGGCGTCTCCCCGGACCAGGTGCCGCACCCAGCCGACGTGCTGGTGGACGTGGCGGGCGGCGGCGTCCGCGTCGCCGCCGCGCAGGGCGTCGAGGATTCCGGCGTGCTCGGCGATGTTCTTGGCGATCCGGTCGGGGTGGGCGTGCATGACGGCGACGCCCATGCGCAGCTGGCGGTCGCGCAGCTGGTCGTAGAGGCGGCCGAGGATGTCGTTGCCCGCGTGGCGGACGATCTCGGCGTGGAAGCACCGGTCGGTGGCGGCGACGGCGGCGAGGTCCCCGGCGGCGGCCTGCCGCCGCTGCTCGGCCAGCAGCTCCGCGAGGCGGTCGAGCAGCGCGTCGGGCGCGGGGACGGCCTTGCGCACGGCGTGCTCCTCGATCAGCAGCCGGGTCTCGACCACGTCGGCGATCTCCTGCGCGGACACCGGCAGGACCAGGGCGCCCTTCTTCGGGTAGAGCTTGAGCAGGCCCTCGGCCTCCAGCCGCAGCAGGGCCTCGCGTACGGGCGTGCGGGAGACGCCGACGGCGTCGGCGAGACCGCCCTCGGTGAGCAGGGTGCCGCCCTGGTAGCTGCGGTCGAGGACGCCGCGCTTGACGTGCGCGTAGACGCGGTCGGCGGCGGGCGGGCGGCGGCCGGGGGCGGCGTGAGGGGTGTGGGGGGAGGTCTGGGCAGGGGGGACGGGCAGGGACAGGGATGGGGGGAGCATGCGCACATCTTAGATACAACCGATGATCGGACAAACGGCGGAGGCCGCCCACCGGGTGGACGGCCTCCGTCATCGCGCTCCCCGCGCACGCGCCGTGCACGCACTGCGCACACCGTGCGCGCCCCTCCGCGGCCGGAACGCGTCCGGCCCGGCCCGGCGGGGGTCAGCCCCAGGTCAGCAGGCGCCGCGGCCGCTCCAGGACGGCGGCGGTGTCCGCCAGCACCTTCGAGCCCAGCTCCCCGTCCACCAGGCGGTGGTCGAAGGACAGCGCCAGGGTCGTCACGTGGCGCGGCTTGACCTTGCCCTTGTGCACCCACGGCTGGAGCCGGACCGCGCCCAGGGCGAGGATCGCGGACTCCCCGGGGTTGAGGATCGGCGTGCCGGTGTCGACGCCGAAGACGCCGACGTTGGTGATGGTGATGGTGCCCCCGGACATGTCGGCGGGCGGCGTACGTCCCTCGCGCGCGGTGGCGACCAGCCCGGCGAGGGCGCCGGCCAGCTCGCGCAGGGACTTCGCGCCCGCGTCCTTGATGTTGGGCACGATCAGCCCGCGCGGGGTGGCGGCGGCGATGCCCAGGTTGACGTAGTCCTTGTGCAGGATCTCCTGGTTCTCCTCGTCCCAGGACGCGTTGATCTCCGGGTTGCGGCGGACGGCGAGCAGCAGGGCGCGGGCGACGAGCAGCAGCAGGTTCACCCGCACGCCGGCCAGGTCCGGGTCCTGCTTCAGCTCCTCGACCAGCTTCACCGTGCGCGTGACGTCGACGGTCACGAACTCCGTCACGTGCGGCGCGGTGAAGGCGCTGGCGACCATCGCCTGCGCGGTGGCCTTCCGTACGCCCTTGACCGGCACCCGGCGCTCGCGGGCGGCCGCGTCGGGTCCGGCGGCCCGCGACGCTGCTGCCGGAGCGGCTTCTGGAGCGGGGGCCGGGGCGGGCGCGGCGGCGGCCTGCACGTCCTCGCGGGTGATGATCCCGTCCGGGCCGGTCGCGGTGACCTGCGCCAGGTCGATGCCCAGGTCCTTGGCGAGCTTGCGCACCGGCGGCTTGGCCAGCGGGCGGGTGCCCGGCGGCGGGCCGCCCGGCCCGCCCCGCTCCGGCTGCCGGCCGGGCGCGGCG
>NZ_JAVSCF010000246.1:0-9587 GCF_031932565.1 Streptomyces sp. B1866 | reverse complement strand
GCCCCGCGGCGCCCGCGCCTGCGGCCGGGGCGGGGGGCCGGACCGGCGGGCGCCGTCGAGGGCGGCGGCCAGCCCGGACCGGTAGTGCGCGGCCTCCTGCGGACCGTCCGCCGTCGAGATACCGTCCATCACCGCCCGCACGGCGGGCGCCTGGGCGCGCGACCCGCCGAGGTCGGGAGCCAGTCTTTGGACCAGGGCCCGCTCGGCCGGATCGGGCACGGCCGCCGCGATGTCGTCCGGGGCGAGCACCGCCGCCCAGACCGCGGCCCGCCGCCAGGGGTCGTCGGCCTGGCGCAGCAGGTGCGCGACCCGCCGGGCCCGCCATGTCCTGGCGCGCCGGTCCGCGCCGGCCGCCAGCAGCGCGCGCAGCGCCTCCGGTGCGCGGCCGGCCAGCAGGTCCGGCCGGCGCTCGGCGAGATCGGCCAGCTCCGCCGCCGCGTACAGCCAGACCAGGGCCCGGTACCGGTTGACGTAGCACCGCACCGGGACCAGGTACCCGGCGCGCGCCAGCCGGGTGAACCGGCCCGGGCTGACGCCCAGCGCCTCGGCTCCCGCCGCCGTGCCGACCACCTTGAGCCGCTCCATGAGTGCCCCGGGGAAGCCGGGAGCGCCCAGGACGCGGTCGATCTCCGCGCGCGCCACCCGCCGCCCCGCGCCCGCCACGGCCGTCGTCCGCACCTCCCCCAGGCACACGGCGAGGTCGAACTCGCGCGGCCCCAGCCCCAGCTGACGGGCTGCCGTGCCGAGCGCCACCGTCTCCCGCGGCCCGCTCCGCGGCCGCTGCTCCGCACGCTGTCCCTCGCGCGCCTCACGGCGCTCCCCGACCACTGGCATAGCGGCTCCCCCGCGACGAGTTAGTCACTGACAGTGATGACTCTAGCCGCTGAGAGGGACCCGCCGCCGGGCCTGTGGATAACCGTGGTTCCGCTTGTCCGCCGCCGGCCCGCGCCCCGCCGCCGCACTCCGCGCCCGCCGCGGGCCGGCTCCCGGGCGGCCGCGGCCTGCCCGGGGGCGGGGCGTCACAGCCCGCTGGGCGCGTTGTGCTGCCTGGCCTCCACGTCCAGGTGCTCGCCGACCCGGTTGACCAGCAGTGCCATCTCGTAGGCGATCTGCCCGGGGTCTGCCTCCGGGCCGCTGAGGACGCACAGGCAACTGCCGTCGCCCGCCGCCGTCACGAACAGGATGCCGTCGTCGTACTCGACCATCGTCTGCCGTACCCGGCCCGAACGGAAGTGGCCGCCGCACCCCTTGGCGAGGCTGTGCAGCCCGGAGGCGACCGCCGCGAGGTGCTCGGCGTCCTGCACGGCGAGTGACGAACTCGCCCCCGTCACCAGCCCGTCGTTGGAGAGCACCACCGCGTGCCGCACCTTCGCGAGCCGTTCGATCAGGTCGTCCAGCAGCCAGTCGAGCCCCTTGTTGAGTGCCATCCCCTCAGCCTCCCCGTCCCGCCGATGCCCCACAGGTCCCGTGCCAGCCTTTCTCACCGCCGCCCTCGGGGCAAGCAGCGCGGCGGGTCGGCGCGCCGGAGTGCACCACCTGGCACACGATGGGGACATGGCAGAGAAGACGACCGGCGAACAGCGGCGCGCCTTCGTCTCGGAGGGCGAGGAGCGGGCGGAGGAGTTCGGCACCCGCAACGCCGTGCCCGGCGAACCGCTCGTCCGGGTGCGCGTCGACGGAGTGGTCGCCCTCGCCGGGCTCACCGGCTGAAGCCCCGGGCTCACCGGCTGAAGCTTCGGGCCGGCCGGTTTGAGCAGCCGGGCCGGCCGGCGCGGACACGGCCCGGCGGCCCGGCCCGGGGCGCGCGTTCAGCCGACGTAGCGCCGGGCCCGCGACCTGCGCTGCGCGCCTTCGAGCAGCCGCAGCCGGGCTTCGACCGCGGGCGGCACCACCCGCCGCTCCCGCAGGACCCACGGCAGGCCCGCCGCCGCCTGGCCGAAGGCGCGCAGGGACGCCCGGTCGCGCGGGACGGTGCGCGCCAGGTGGGCCGTGCGGCGCAGCGCGGCGGGCAGCGGCCGCCGCAGCCAGGAGAACCACAGGGTGTTGCGGATGCCGTGGACGCGGCGGAGCGTGGCGTCACGCGCGGGCGAGGGCTGGTGGTGGATCGTCAGGTCCGGTACGTAGGCCAGCCACCAGCCGCGCGCGGCCAGGTCCGCGGCGAACAGCTCCTCCTCCCCGCCCAGCCACAGGCGCGCGCTGAAGCCGCCGACCTCGCGGAAGGCGTCGGCGCGCAGGCAGGTGGCCGCGGCGAGGACGGAGCCGAGGGCGGGGCCGGGCAGCCAGGACGGGCCGGTCAGCGGCGAGTCGCGCAGCTCCTCGACGATCGGGTCCTCCGTCCCGCCCGGCTCCACCAGGATGCGCGCGGTCACCGACGCCAGCCGCGGGTGCCGGTCCAGCAGTCCGGCGGCGCGGGCCAGCGATCCGGGGGCCCACCAGGTGTCGTCGTCGCAGAAGGCCACGTACGGCGTGGCGACGTACCGGACCGCGAGATTCCGGCCGACGGCGCCGAGGTTCCGGCCGGGCCGCAGCAGCCGCACGCGCGGGTGGCGCCGCGCGACGGCGGCCGCGGTGCCGTCCGTGGAGGCGTTGTCGGTGACGATCACGGACGGGGCCTCGGGCAGGGCCGCGAGGCGGTCCAGGGTCCGCAGCAGCTCGGCGCGCCTGTTGTGGGTGATCACCACCACGGTGACGCGGCCGCCGGTCACCGCGGCGCCCCGTCGACGATCCGGGCCGCCGTCTCCAGGTGCGGCGGCAGCGGCGCGCGGGCGCGCAGCGCCGCCGGGACGCGCGTGAGAGCGCCGCGCAGCGCCTGGCGGGCGGCGCGGTCGCGGGGGCCTCGGCGGCGAGTGCGCGCGTGCGGCCTACGGCCACCGGCAGCGGCCGGCGCAGCCACGCGGTCAGGACCGCGTTGCGGCGCACGGTCGCCGTGCGCCCGGTGCGGGCCGCCGGCGCCGGGTGGTGGTGGGCGACCACCTCCGGGCAGTAGCACACCCCCCAGCCGCGCGCGGCGAGGTCGTAGGCGAGCAGCGTCTCCTCGCCGCCGAAGAACAGCAGCGGGTGGTAGCCGCCCGCCTCCAGGTAGGCGCGGCGCCGGGCCACGGCCGCGCAGGCGAGGAACCCGAACACGCCCGGCCCGGGCAGCCCGGGCTCCCGACCGAGCGGAGAGGCGGCGAGCACGTCGTTGAGCGGGTCGGGCGCACCGTCGGGGCCGACGCGGGTGCGGGCGGCCAGCAGGCCGAGCCGCGGGTGGTCGCGCAGCAGCCGGACGGCCGTGGCGAGCGCGCCGGGGGCCCACCAGGAGTCGTCGTCGCTGAAGGCCACGTACGGGGTGCGCAGCGCCCGTACGCCCGCGTTGCGGGCCAGCGCGCCGCGGTTGGCGGGGAGGGACAGCACCCGCACGCCCGGGAACCGGGCCGCGACCATGGCGCGCGTACCGTCCGTCGACGCGTTGTCGACCACCAGGACGGCGGGCCGCTCGGGCAGGGCGCACAGGTGGTCCAGGGTCACCGCGAGACTGTCGGCGCGGTCGCGGGTGGCGATGACCACTCCGATGGGCGGTTCGGCCACGGTTCTCCTCTCCGGATCCCGGTCCGGCGCGTCCCGGCGCGCGGGGCACGTGCCTCGCCCCCGCCGCGCTCGGGCGCCGTTCCCGGGGCGTCCCCACCGCCGGGCGGCGCCCCGCCGGTCCGGGGATCTTCCGTGGTAGCCCGCCACCGCGACGTCAAACACCGCGGCGAGTGATGCGTGCCGACAATTGGGCACACGGCAGTCATGACGGACAAAAATCCTGATCCGGATTCCCTCCGGGCGCCGGGGCGGTCTGGGGGCGGCGGTGTGCCGCCGGGCGAGACCCCGCCCGCGGAGGGCAGCACGCCGGGCGCGGGCCCCCGGGAGACCCACAACCCGACCAGGGGATGGTCCACGGGGCCCGTGGTCGTCATCCTGCTCGTCGCCGCCCTGTGCGTCGCGTTCTTCGTCGCCTACGCGCTGGCCGTCTGAGCCGGAAGGGGGAAGGCCATGAGCGGCACGGCGGTACGTCCGCGCCGGATCCTGGTCACCGGCTGGTTCAGCTTCCTGCACGGCGAGGCCACCGCCGGGGACGTGCTGGCGCTGCACCGCGTCCAGCAGGTCCTCGACCGGGCCGGCACGCCGTACGACGTCGCCTGGAGCCCCGGTTTCCGGCCCGGCGCGCTGCACCTGGCCGACGCCGACCCGGCCGCCTACTCGCACCTGGTGTTCGTGTGCGGGCCGCTGCACGGGGCGCAGGTCGAGGACCTGCACCGGCGGTTCCGCCACTGCGTGCGCGTCGCCGTCGGCACGTCCGTCGTGGACGGCGACAGCCCGGCCGCCGACGGCTTCCACACGGTGCTCGCCCGGGACACCCCGCGCGGCGACGCCACGCGGGACCTCGCCGCCGGTGCCCCGGCCGCGCCCGCCGTGCCGGTCGTCGGCGTGATCCTCACCCACGGCCAGCACGAGTACGGCGGCCGCCGCCGGCACGCCGAGGTGGCGGACACGGTGACCCGGTGGCTGGCGGGAAAGGACTGCGCGCGGCTGGAGCTGGAGACCCGGCTGGACGCGGACGACTGGCGGCTGTGCGCCACACCCGCGCAGTTCGAGTCGGTCGTCGCCCGGCTGGACCTCGTCATCACCGACCGGCTGCACGGCCTGGTCCTGGCGCTCCGCGCGGGCACGCCGCCCCTGGCCGTCGACCCGGTCGACGGCGGCGCCAAGCTCAGCGCGCAGGCCCGCGCGTGCGGCTGGCCCGCGGCGCTGCCCGGCGAGCGGCTGAGCACCGCGGACCTGGACCGGTGGTGGTCGTGGTGCCTGACCTCCGGCCGGGAGCTGGCCGGGCGGCGCGGGCGCGCGTTCACCTCCCGGCCGGTGCCCGGCCGGGACGCCGCGCCCCGGCCGGAGGGCGCCGGGCCGGCCGGCGACCAGGCCGACCGGCTGCCGGCGGCGCTGTCGGCCGCCGTCCGGCAGCGCCGGTAGCCCCGTCCGATAGTCCGGTAGCGTGCCCGCGCGCGCTCGACAACCCGACAGCGAGCGCCCGGGAGCCGGCGAGCTCCCGGCGGCCGCGTCCGGACCCGCGGCGGCCGCCTGCCGCACGCGTCCGGCCCTCCGCGTCGCCGTATGGCGCACACCGTACGAGACGGCCGANCCGCACGCGTCCGGCCCTCCGCGTCGCCGTATGGCGCACACCGTACGAGACGGCCGACCGCGCACCCCGCGCGCGGGGTGCGCGGGCCAACAGCCCGTTCAGCCGACCTAGCGCAGCGCTCCGCGGACCGCGTCGCGCGCGCGGTCCACCACCGCGGCCAGCGGCCCCAGGGCGACGTTCTTCGCGCCCGACTCCACCCCGGGGTGGGGATGCGTGGGCGCCATCGCCTCCGCCGCCTTGACGGCCTTCGCCATGCCCGTCATCTGCTGCGGGCTCGCCACCTGCCGCACGCGTGGGAACTCGTACCGCTCCTCCGCGTCGGCGTGGGCGAGCACCTCGCGGCGCAGGACGGCCAGTTCGCGCAGGAAGCCGGGGGCGTCGGTGTCCATGCCGTCCAGGCGGGAGAGGAGTTCCTTGGCCTCCTTCTCCTCCTCCAGCCGCTCGGACACCACCTTCTCGCCGTCCTCGACCGCGCGGCGCGCGTACGGGTGGACCACCTCCTCCTCGGCCGTCTCGTGCACGGCCAGCAGGCGGACCAGACGCTCGAAGGCGGTACGGCGTGCGGCGCCCGTCGTCGTCTCGACCTCGTCGAACAGGCCGCGGATCGTCACGTGCTGCCGCATGAGCAGCGCCACGGCGTCGTCGGCGGCCGCGGACGTGCCGGGTGTGCCGTGCTGGGCCATGATGCCTCCTGAGGGATATGACGCTGAAACCTCTCCGAATCGCCGAAGTGCCCGTAGCCTCCCGGCCGAAACCCGGCCGGCGGCCCGCGCGGGCGGCCGGAAAGCCAGCGGCCCGGCCGCCCCTTCCGGCCGGCCCCGGCCGCAAGCGCGCTCACGGGCGCATGAGCACCTTGATGGCGCCGTCCTCCTTGTGCTGGAACATGTCGTACGCGTGCGGGGCGTCCTCCAGCGGAAGGTGGTGGGTGGCGAACCCGTCGACGCCGAGCGGATCCTCGTCGGTCAGCAGCGGCAGGATGTCGTCGGACCACCGCCGGACGTTCGCCTGCCCCATCCGCAGGGTGACCTGCTTGTCGAACAGGGTCAGCATGGGCAGCGGGTCGGCCATCCCGCCGTAGACGCCGCTCAGGGAGATCGTGCCGCCGCGCCGCACCAGGGCGATGGCCAGCCGCAGCGCCGCCAGCCGGTCCACGCCCGTCTTCGACGTCAGCTTCGCGGCCCAGTCCCGGGGCAGCAGGCCGGTCGCCTGCTGGGCGGTGCGGCCGAGGGGGCTGCCGTGGGCCTCGGTGCCGACCGCGTCGATGACGGCGTCCGGGCCGCGGCCGCCGGTGACGGCCCGTACGGCGTCGACCAGGTCCTGTCGGCTGTCGCACGCGCTCAGGTCGAACACCTCGACGCCGTCGGCGCGGGCCCGCCGCAGCCGCTCGGGCACCAGGTCCACGCCGATCACCCGGCCCGCGCCCAGATGGGCCGCGACCCGGCAGGCCATGGCGCCGATCGGGCCGAGGCCCAGGACCGCCACCGAGCCGCCCCGGGGCACGTCCGCGTACCGCACCGCCTGCCACGCCGTGGGCAGCACGTCGGACAGGTAGACGAAGCGGTCGTCCGGCGGCCCGTCGGGGACCTTGATCGGCCCGTACTGGGCCTGCGGCACCCGCAGGTACTCGGCCTGGGCGCCCGCCACCGCGCCGTACAGCCTGGTGTAGCCGAACAGCTCCGCGCCCATGCCGTGCTCGACGACCTGGGTGATCTCGCACTGCGTGGGCAGACCCGCGTCGCACATCCAGCAGTGGCCGCAGGCGATCTGGAACGGCACCACCACCCGGTCCCCCGGCTTGAGGTCCGGCACCTGCGCCCCGGTCTCCTCGACGACGCCGATCGGCTCGTGGCCGAGGATGTCGCCGGGCGTCATGAAGGGTGTCAGCACCTCGTACAGATGCAGGTCGGAGCCGCACAGCCCGGTCGAGGTGACCCGTATGACCGCGTCCGTCGGCTCCTTGATCACGGGGTCGGGCACCGTCTCGACGCGCACATCACGCTTGCCCTGCCACGTCACCGCTCGCATCACTGGTATCCCTTCGCCGTCGTACGTCTCGGGCTGCAGCCGGGTACCCCCGGCAGGATCCGGCGAACCGTGGGGCGGCGGGGCCCGGGGATGCCCCGGGCGGTCGCCTTGCTCCGGCCCCGACGCCGACGCGGGCGCCGGCGGGCCGTAGGCTTCGTCAACGCCGACGCGCGGCACGCCCGCTCCGCCTCGTCCTCGGTGCAGTCCGCCCCGCGCCGGGACGAGGAACCAGGACCGACGAAGGACCCATGAGCGACGGCAGAGCCGCACGAGACGACAGCGACGGGCACGCGCGGGTCCGGGACTTCTTCGCCGCCCGCGCGAGCGGTTGGGAGGCCCGCTTTCCTGACGACGGCCCCGCCTTCGCGACCGCCGTCGCCGAGCTGGCCCCGCCCGCCGGAGGCGTGGTCCTCGACGCGGGCTGCGGTACGGGCCGGGCCCTGCCGGCGCTGCGCGCCGCCGTCGGACCCACCGGAACAGTGCTCGGCGCCGACCTCACCCCCGCCATGCTGGCCGAGGCCGTACGGGCCGGACGGCACCGCGACGGGGCGCTCGTCCTCGCCGACGCGGGCCGGCTGCCGCTGCGCGACGGCGTGCTGGACGCCGTGTTCGCCGCGGGGCTGATCTCGCACCTGGCCGCGCCGGAGGCGGGCCTGCAGGAGCTCGCCCGGGTGACCCGCCCGGGCGGCCGGATGGCGCTGTTCCACCCGGTCGGCCGGGCCGCGCTCGCCGCCCGCCAGGGCCGCCGGCTCACACCGGACGACCTGCGGGCCGGGCCCCGGCTGCGCCCACTGCTGGCCGCCGCGGGCTGGCGCCTGACCTCGTACGCGGACGAGGACACGCGCTACCTGGCGCTGGCCGTCCGCGACGGCTGAGCCGGTCCGGCGCGCGGGGCCGGACCGCGGACCCGGCGCCGCGGACCCGCGCGTGGCGGACCCGCGCGCCGGACCAGGTCAGCGCCCGAGCTGCTTGCGGGACACCCGCCGCAGCCTGCGCCGCTGCGAGGGGTCCAAGGCCAGGTACGCGCCGGCCGGCACGCCGACCATCACCAGGACCGCCGCCCAGAAGGGCAGCAGCCACAACAAGAGCACTCCCACCGCCACTCCGCCGATGGCGACCTTCGCCCGCAACGACATCGTCTCCGCCTCCTTCGCGGCGCACGCCGCTCCCACTTCCTTGAACGGGCACGCGCCCCGCCCGGTTCCGTCCCGCGCGGGACGGATGCCGAGGCCGGCGGCCCGCCCGCCCTGAGTCCGCGTGCCGCCGACCGCGGACGCGGACGGCCGACGGTCCTACGGGGGCGGGCACCGCGGTCCGCGCGTGCGGACGCCGCCCCGCGCGGGGCGGACCGGTCCAGACGGCCCCGCACCCGGCGCGCCCGCGGTGCCTGCCGGGTGCCGGAGACGTGCTGTACCCTCGACCGTCCGACCACTAGTCAAATTTGAGGAGTACGCTCCGCCGTGACCTCTCCCTCCGCGGCCACGCTCTCGCCCCTCACCGGACTCGCCCACTGCTCCGCCGTGTTCCTGCCCGCCGATCCGGCGCGCGCGGGCCGCATCGCCTTCTGGCGTCCGGACGGCCCGCCTCCCGCCGGGCCCGGCACCGTCGAGGAGCTGACCGTCGTCGTCCCGCGCGCGGCGGCCGACGGCACCCTCGGGTCCGACGGCTGCCCGGAGGTCCGTACGCGCGCCGTACGGGCCCGCGTGCTGCCCGTCCACGACGCCCTGCCCGCCCTGACCCGGGCCCGGGCCCGTACCGCCCCGGCCGACCCGGCGGCGGCCTTCTGGGGAGCCGCCGTTCTGCTCGCCCTGCACCTGGCGGCCCGCGGCCGGCTGCTGCCCGCGATCTCCGCCGCCGGACACGACACCTGGCGCGCCGGGCCGCTCGGCTCCGACGACCTGCGCCGGGTGCGCGAGCTGGCCGCCGCCATGCCGCCCGCCGCGCACGCGGCGCCGCTGCCCGGTGCCGCGCCCCCGCTGCTGCCCGAGCCCGAAGGGCACCTCCGGGCGTTCCTCGACGCGGTCGTGGACGGGCTGGTGCGCTCGCCCGCGGCGGCCGCGGCCGCGGGCGGCCCGGCCTTCGCGGCGATGCGGCCGGTGCGCGCGCCCGAGCTGCGCGCCTGGGCCGCCGACCTCGCCTCCGGCCTGGAGGCGGGCGTCCGCCTGTCGCTGCGCGTCGAGCTGCTGCCCGGTGAGCCGCCGCTCGCCACGGACGCGCAGGCACCGCCGGACGGCGAGGCCGGGCCGCGGCTGCGCGCCGTCCTCCAGCTGCACAGCGAGTCCGACCCGGCCCTGGTGGCGGACGCCGCGGACGTGTGGGCGGGCACCGGCACGGCAGGCGCCGCGCTCGGCCCGCGCGCGCGGATGGCGGCCCTGCTCGCCCTGCGGCGGGCCGCCCGCGC